>JACMOF010000523.1 GCA_014378155.1 Caulobacter sp.
GCGAGAAGATCACCATCTTCGGCCAGGACAAGCAGTTCATCGCGGTCAACTGGTCCGACCTGCCGCACTGGAGAATTTTTCGAGCGAAGTGGTTCCGGTTCGCGTGAAGAAAAATGCGTCAAAACAGAAGATTAGAGCTCACGGCCTGACGCAGCCAGGTCGGGAAATGCTCTAGGGAGGACGCCCTGGGCGCGCCTCAACCCACCTTCAGCACATTGAAGCGGTAGAGCAGCGCGCCCAGCACCGCCCCGATCGCCGGCGCCACGAAGAACAGCCACAACTGGGCCAGGGTCTGTCCGCCCATAAAGATGGCAGGGCCGAAGCTACGGGCCGGATTGACCGAGACGCCGGTCACCTGAATGCCAACGATGTGGATTACCGCGAGGGCGATGCCGATCCCCAGGCCCGCGAAGCCGGGCGCGGCGTCGGTGCCGGTCGACCCCAGGATGACGATGACAAAGAGCGCCGTCATCACCACCTCGAACAGGAAGGCCGCCTGCACTGGGAGCGCGCCGCCGTAGCCAGGACCCCAACCATTCTGGCCCAGGCCGTGGGCCGTGCCGCCCGCGATGGCCAGCAACACCGCCGCCCCCGCCGTCGCGCCGACAAACTGAGCGGCCCAATAGAGCACCATCTCCTTGGCGCTGATGCGATTGGCGACGATGGCCGCCAAGCTGACCGCCGGATTGACGTGACAGCCGGACACCGGGCCGATGCCGTAGGCCATGGCGATGATCGCGAACCCGAACGCCAAGGCTATGCCCAGTTGTCCGACATGATCGCCGCCCAACACCGCCGCGCCGCAGCCAAACAAGACCAGAGCAAACGTGCCGACGAACTCGGCAACGAGTTTTGACATTTGACCGCCTCCCTCACCCGCGCCCATCTGCACCTCGAAGGCAGGCGCGGCGAGCTTGTCTCTGTTGGGCGAGTCTTGGAATAGGCGAAATCTCTAGGCGATCGGGCGGGCCGCCCCAGGACGCGCCGGACTTAGGTCTCGACCAGCATGTCTGGACGGCCCCGCAGGCGGGCGACGTCACGCAGAGGCGGCGCGCCGAACAGCCTGGCGTATTCGCGGCTGAACTGCGAGGCGCTATCGTAGCCCACGGCATGGCCGGCCGACCCCGCGTCCAGGCGCTGCACCAAGATCAGCTTGCGCGCCTCCTGCAGGCGAATCTGCTTCTGGTACTGAAGGGGGCTGAGGGCGGTGACCGCCTTGAAATGGCGATGTAAGGCCGAAGGACTCATGCGGGCCTCGGCGGCCAGATCCTCGATGCGGAACGGCTCGTCGAAGTGTTGCTTGATCCAGCCAATTGCCCGGCGGACCTGACGCATGCGGCCATTGGCCCGGGTAATCTGGGCCAAGCGTGGCCCCTGGTCGCCCAGCAAGATGCGATAGAGGATCTCGCGCTCGATCAGCGGCGCGAGCACGGCGGCGTCGCGCGGGGTCTCCATCAACCGCACCATTCGCATCACCGCGTCCAGCAGCGGCGGATTGACCTCGCTGACCGCCATGGCCCCGATCAGGGGACCGCCGTCATGGGCCAGGGCCGCCTCGCCGACCGTCTGCAGCAGCAGGTCGCCGATCACCTCGGGATCCAGTTCCATGCGGAAACAGAGATAGGGCGTCTCAGGTGTCGCCTCGATCACTTGGCCGATCACTGGCAGGTCGACCGACACCACGACATAGCGCAGGGCGTCATAGATCAGGGTTTGGCCGCCACTGATCACCTGCTTGGTTCCTTGGGCCACCACGCAGACGGCGGCGCCGAACACCCCATGCACCGGTTCGCTCGGCTGGCTGGTCCGCACCACCGCGCAACGCGGGCCGCAGACCTCATACGAACCGTCTTGCGGGGCGTATCGTTCAATCAACGCGGCGAGTTCGCCCTGTTCGGCCATGAGAAATTCCTTTCCGCAACGCCCACTCTCCTAGCCAAGCCACGAACATGCGTCACGCCTTCGGGAGATGATGTGCAGGATCGTGCAATCAAGGCGGAGCATCGGTCTATCGAACATCGGTCGGCATAAGTCACATTGGCGAGGTCGGCGTCGTCACCGTCCTTGTCTGGTCGTGGCGAAGCCGCCTGCCCCCGAGGTCCTCATGAAATACTATCCCAAGATCGCGCGCTGGGTGTCCGGTGTGTGGGCCAGCGCCGATGGCGTCGCCCTGGAACTGCGCATGGACGGCCGGTTCGAAGAACGCCACGACGGCGAGGTCGTGTTCACCGGCCATTACGAGATGGAAGGCGACGACGTGCGCCTGTTCGAGGATGGCGGCGGCCTGCTGATTGGCCGCCTTACAGAGGGCCGTCTTAGCTTGGAGCCGCCGCCTCGCCCGCGCGATGTCGGTCGATTTCCGGCTCGAAACCAACGTCGGACTTCCCTCGGCCGATCGCACCCCCTATATTGAGTTTGTCCGGGTTCGCTCGGACTATGGGGATAAACGCGCACGTAATAAGCGGACTGGACCCGGGTGCGATTCCCGGCGGCTCCACCAACTCTTTCCCGAGTTATCGCGGGACTGCATGGGGCCGATCAGCATCGGCAGACGTGTAAAGGTGTATGCTTTCTCTCGGCGTGGCTCACCGTTTCGGGCCATTTTTCTAAATGCGAACGATAACTTCGCTGAAGAGTTCGCCATCGCCGCGTAATGCGGTGCGGGTGATCTCGCCTCTTAAGTCCTAGGGGTTCAGATCCCTAGGCGGGGCCCGGAGGGAGCCTGCCAACAGAATCCCTCCACTTTCCACCAGAACGCGGCGCTTTACCTCCCCAAAGCGGGGAGGGAATAAAAACGGCGCGCCCCCACCTTCTCCCCGCCACCGCGACACGCTACTCTCCGCGCTTCGTTTCCAGTTCTTGCTTTTCGATGGACCGCATGGCCCAGACCAATCCGCCTGAAGACCTGATGCAATACGAGGCGATGGCCCAGGACGCACTGCGTGGCGTGGTCAAGGCCGCCCTGCGCAAGGCCGCCGCGCCCGGCGGCCTGCCCGAGCCCCATCATCTGTACATCACCTTCAAGACCCAGGCGGCCGGCGTGTCGGGGCCGCAGGACCTTCTCGGCAAGTATCCCGATGAGATGACCATCATCCTGCAGCACCAGTACTGGGACCTGGCGCCGGGCGAGACCTTCTTCTCGGTCACCCTGAAGTTCGGCGGCCAGCCCAAGCGTTTGTCGGTGCCCTATGCAGCCGTGACGCGGTTCTACGATCCATCGGTGCAATTCGCCTTGCAGTTCGAGGCGCCCGAGATCGTGCCGCAGGCGCCGGAGCCGGACCCAGAGCCCGAAACCACTGGGCCATCCGAGGGCGGCGAGGACGCGCCGAAGATCATCTCCCTCGACCAGTTCCGCAAGAAGTAGTCGCGCGTGAGCGACATCGCCCCAAACGAGGTGGTTTCGGACACCCCGCAGGCCCTGACGGACGAGGCGATCCTGGCGCGATTCCATGCCGCCAAGACCGTGCCGGGCAGCGCCCGCACGCTGGGCTTTCGCATGGTGTCGGTGAATCAGGCCGAACGGCGCGTAGAGATCGCCTTCGAGCCGTCGATCGAGGCCGTGGGCAACCCGATGGGCCAGGTGCAGGGCGGCTATGTCAGCGCCATGCTGGACGAATGCATGTCGGTGGCGGGCATGATCACCTCGGGCATGACCTGCGTGGTCCCGACGCTGGAGATGAAGACCAGCTTCCTGCGACCTGCCATTCCCGGCCCGCTGCGGGGCGTCGGCTGGGTGGTCAAGTGGGGCAAGACCGTCTGCTTTACCGAGGGCGAGCTCTACGATCCCCAAGGCCGTCTGCTGGCCAAGGCCAGCGCCACGGCCATCCCCACGCCCTTCGCGAAGTTCAAGAAGTAGAGCGCGATGCGGCGTATCGCGGGCCTGTTTCTGGGTTTGCTGCTGCTGGCCGCGCCCGCTCTCGCCCAGAGCGGGGTTTCTCCCGCCGCGCCAACGCCTTCCAGCCCCTACCGGAGTCCGTTCGCCAATTGGGCCGCCGTCGTTGTCGCCGGTGACTGGCACGCCCATTCGGATGGCCCGACAGAAGCGTTCGACAACGCCCGCCGCGACGTCAGCCTGACCCTGGCGGATCTGGGTTTCGCGCGCGACGCCATAAGACAGTATTCCGTACGGCCCGAGCGTTATCCCGCCGTGAGGCCCGGAAAGACCGACCTCGGCGTCATTCACGCCGGACTGCGCAAGCTGGCCGCCCGAAACACGGCCGGCTGTCTGTTCTACATAAGCAGCCATGGCGCGCCGGAGGGGGTGGTGCTGGACGAGGGGATTTTGCCGCCTCACCTGCTGGCGGCGGTGATCAACGACGCCTGTCCCGGCCGCCCCTCGATCGTGGTGATCTCCGCCTGTTTCTCCGGTGTGTTCGTGGCGCCCCTTCAAAAGAGCAACCGGATGATCCTGACGGCGGCGCGATCGGATCGCACCTCGTTCGGCTGCAGCGCGGACGACAAGTATCCCTATTTCGACGACTGCTTCCTGTCGTCGGCACCTTTGGCTCCCGACTTCGCCGCCTTGGGCCGGGCTGTGCAGGCCTGCGTGGCCAGGAAGGAGCGGGACACCGGCGCGCAGCCGCCCTCGGAGCCGCAGTTGTGGATCGGGGCCGACCTGCGCCCTCTGCTGCCGCTCTACACCCTCTCACACCCCCCGCCGAAGCCCACCGCGCGGCCGCCGGCTAGGCTCAAGAGGCCGGCGCCCAAGCGTTGAGGATCGAAAGTCTGCGGGAAAGAGCTCCGGCGGCGCCACGAATCCTTTGATCCGTCGCCCGGGCGCCCTAGAAGTTTGATCATCCCCTGCCCTAACCATTGAGGTCTTGTTCGTGGCGCTGCGTCTTTCGTTCAAG
This sequence comes from Caulobacter sp., assembly GCA_014378155.1. GTDB lineage: Bacteria > Pseudomonadota > Alphaproteobacteria > Caulobacterales > Caulobacteraceae > Caulobacter. The sequence goes on from JACMOF010000523.1 coordinate 4,851, forward strand.
GCCGCCGCGTTGGCGGCGCTCATCGGCAGCGTGTTCTTCGGCGCGTCAATGGTCGAAGCCCAGGACGCCGTCGCGCCGCCGCCACCTGCCGCCGCGGTCGCCACACCTGGCGCGCCCATCCCCTACACGGCCACCGTCAAGCGTCGCCCCGGCAGAGTACGCCCCGCGCCGACCCGCACGTTGTCCGTCGGCTCCCCCTTGACCACGACCAGCGCGGCGATCGCCGCCGCCGCTCCGACGCCCGTGCCGGTCACCGCCGCCCCCCTGCCGGCCGCTGATCTTGAGGCCTATGTCGATGGGGTCGTGCGCAGCAGCATGGCCCGCGACCACATCGCCGGTGTGACTATCGCCGTGGTCCAGAACGGCCAGGTCGTTTTGAAAAAGGGCTATGGCGTCGCCAGCGTGACCGGCGGCCGGCGCGTCGATCCCGACAAGACCCTGTTCCGGGTGGGCTCGATTTCCAAGACCTTCACCTGGATCGCCCTGATGAACGAGGTCGAGGCCGGGCGCATACGGCTGGATACCCCGGTCAACATCTACCTGCCCGAAAAGCTGCAGTTGAAGGACCAGGGCAAGAAGAGCCCCGTGCGGCTGCGCGATCTGATGACCCACACCGCAGGGTTCGAGGACCGGGCGCTGGGCCAACTGTTCGAACGCGATCCGCGTCGCGAGCGGTCGCTGGAGCTCTATCTGCGCCAGGAGCGTCCCAACCGCGTGCGCGAACCAGGCGTCCTGCCCGCCTATTCCAACTATGGCGTCGCCCTGGCCGGCGAGGCCCTGGCCAATGTGACCGGCAAGCCGTTCGAGCAGTTGGTCACCGAACAGGTGATCTTCCCCGCCGGCCTGACCCACACCACCTTCCGCGAGGATCGCCCGTGGCGCGCCGACCTGCCCGCGCCGATGTCGCCGGCCCTCGCCGCCGATCGCTCGGACGGCTTCCGCTGGACCCCGCTGGGCTTCCACACTGAAGCGCCGGAATATATCGGCCACATCGCCCCCGCCGGATCGGCCTCCAGCACGGCCGGCGACATGGCCCGCTACATGACCCTGCTGCTGAACGGCGGGACGATCGACGGCAGGACAGTGTTCTCGCCCAAGACCAGCGCCGCGTTCCGCACGCCGATGTACCGTCCGGCCGAAGGCGCGCCGGGCTGGAACGCCGGCTTCATGGACATCCCCCTGCCGGGCGGCCACCGCGGCTTCGGCCATGCCGGCGCGACGCTGTGGTTCCACTCCAACATGGTCATGGTTCCGGACCTGGGCCTGGGCGTATTCATCGCCGTCAACACCGACACAGGCGTTGATTTGCCCGCCACCTTGCCGGCGGCCATCATCGAGCGCTTCTACGCCCCTCGCCCGGAGGTTCCTGTCGCCAGCCGCATGAGCGTCGCGGAGGCCAAGGTCTATGGGGGCCAGTTCCTGACCACCCGGCGCTCCTATGGTGGGCTGGAAGGCTTCATCGACCGGATGATCGGCGACGCCTCGGTGCGCGCCGCGCCGGACGGGCGTCTGACCCTCACCCTCGACGGCAAGTCCAGCCTGTGGACGGCGACCGACAAGCCGGATGTCTTTGCCCCGGTCAGCGGTCCTGGCCTGCTGGTGTTCCAGCGCGAAGAGGGTCGCGTCGTGCGCTTCTTCTCGCCCATGGGGTTCGCGGCGTTCGAGCGCATCGGCTTCCCGCACGGGCTGGGCCTGTTGATGACCTTCGCGATCCTGACGGGGCTGGCTTCGATCGCCACCCTGATCGGCGCCGTCACCCGAGACCGCCGCGAGTCACGCCAGACTCCGACCCAGGCCCTTGCCAGCCTGTTGCAGATCACCCAGGCGGTGCTGTGGCTGACCGCCCTGGCCGGCGTCGGGATCTTCGCGTCCGGATCGCGCGACATCGCCAAGGTGTTCTATGGCTGGCCCAGCGGTTGGCTGCTGACCGCTTCGGCCTGCGCCTTCGTGGCCGCCTTGCTGACCCTGGCCACCCTGTTCATGGCGCCCGTGGTGTGGGGCGGCGGGCGGCGGGTCGACAGCTGGACATCGCTGCGCAAGCTGGGCTTCACCTGCACCACGCTGGTTTTCCTGAGCTTCGCGGTAATCCTGTCGACCTGGGGCTTCCTGGAATTCTGGAATACGTAGGCTTCTTGCCCAAAAAGACAGGCACGCGAACTGCAACCAGACCCCCGAAGAAACATCCGGGGGAGCGGATCGTGTCAAAGCAGGACGTCATCGTTTTCACAGGCGCCGGGTCCCTGGCCTGGCTGGCCGCGACGTTGTTCTACGCGGCCTATGGCGACGGCTTGCTGGAGAAGGCCTTCTGGTTCTACGCCCTGAACGCCTTCGGCGCGGCCGCCCTGGCGACGTTCGTGTTCCAGGTCACGGCCCGGCTGCGGCGAATTCCCTGCGGCCAGCGGCTGTTCCCGGCCCTGGCCTTCGGCCTGCCCATCCTGGTCGGGGGCGACCTGGTGGTCGTCAATTTCCAGCAGCTGATGTCGGACGATCCGGTCAGCCTGGGCCGCTACGGCGCCTTCGTGGTGGTGCTGCTCATCGGGATCGGCGCTTCAATCTTCGAGCGTGGCGCGCAGAAAGCGCGAGTCTAGCTTTCGCACCACGATGACGATCCGCTCGCGCTCGGCCGGGCGGCGTTCGACCAGCAGCCGGGCGACCTGGGCGTCGTCATGGAAGGCGTAGCCCTTGATGGCGTCCAGCAGGGCCTTGGCCAGATTGTCGAGATCCATCCACGGCGGCTCGCCGACGAACTCCATGCCGATCTCGACCGAGAACTCACCCCAGGCCGGCCGCGACCCGCGCCAGACCTTGCGGAAGAACTCGTA
>JACMOF010000524.1 GCA_014378155.1 Caulobacter sp.
CCTTGCCCGACGAGGCCAAGCTCGCGACATGGGAAGGCGACGACAATCAGTGGGCGCGGCTTATGTCCTCGCTGCCGCTGGTACCGGCTTAGAATTCCGCGCTGAGCAGCAGACCCGGGTTGCGCCGCGGCTGACCTGAGCTTGGCCGGTAAACTCATGGGCCGTCTTGGTTGGGGCGATTATCAGAGGTAGATTCTGAGATATGGAAACGAAGTTTGTCAGCTTGGGCTGCGTTTGCCAGCCCCATGCTCAGATTGAACGGACCGGCATGGTGGCGCCTGGGTTCTTCGACCTCCTCGGCTCATCCTGGGCTGACCTGATCCGCGTGCTGCGCAACCCTCACGACGATTCAGGACTCGACGCCATCGCGTGGGGCGACAGAAGTTCAGTGCGCGGCAGGGAGTCTGGCCTGATCATGCACCACGAATTTCCCCGCGACGAAGCCGGCCGGGTGATCATCACCGATGAAGGCCGAGCGCTGTGCGCGGCGCGCCTGAGGCGGAGGATGAAGCGTTTCCTGGCGCTGAAGGGGGACGTCACCTTTGTGCGACTCGGCGGGGGTAGAGTCGCCGATCGAGGTGAACCCCTACCGGTTCGCGTGAAGAAAAATGCGTCAAAACAAAAGGTTAGAGCTCAAGGCCTGACGGAGTCAGGTCGGGAAATGCTCTAGGCGACCCGCGGCAGCCGATCGAGAAGCTTGTCGAGCGTGACCGGATAGTGCCGTACCCGTACGCCGGTGGCGTTGTGGACGGCATTGGCGACAGCGGCGGCGACCCCGCATATGCCCAGCTCTCCAACGCCCTTGGCCTTCATCGGCGAGGACATCGGGTCTGTTTCGTCAAGGAAGATCACTTCCTGGTGCGGAATGTCGGCATGCACGGGCACTTCGTAGCCGGCCAGGTCGTGATTGACGAAGAAGCCCAGCCGTTTATCGACGACCAACTCTTCCATCAGAGCGCCGCCAACGCCCATGGTCATGGCGCCAATCACCTGACTGCGAGCCGACTTGGGGTTCAGGATCCGCCCCGCCGCGCAGACGGCCAGCATCCGCCGCACGCGGATCTCGCCCGTGGCCGCATCGACCCCGACCTCAACGAAGTGCGCGCCGAACGTCGATTGCTGGTGGGTCTTGGCCAGGTCGCCATATTCCATTTTGTCCTCAGCCGTCAGCCCCGCCTTGCCTGCGGCCTGGGCCAGGGGGAGGCTGCGTCCGCCGGCGCTGACCTGGCTGTCGGCGAATTTCGCCAGGCTCGGATCGAAACCCAGCTTTTGCGCAACGGCTTCGCGCAACTTGACGCAAGCGGCGTAGACGCCAGCGGTCGAACTGTTGCCGCCCCATTGGCCGCCAGAGCCCGACGAAACCGGGAAAGAGGAGTCGCCGAGCTTCACCGAGACCTGACTGAGCGGCACGCCCATCATCTCGGCGGCCGTCTGGGCGATGATCGTATAGCTGCCCGTGCCGATGTCGGTCATATCGGTCTCGACCGTCACCACGCCGTCCTTGTCCAGGCGTACACGCGCGGCGGAGGTCATGGTCAGGTTGTTGCGGAAGGCGGCCGCGACGCCCACGCCGACCAACCAACGCCCGTCGCGGGTCTGGGCCGGCGCGCGGCGCTTCGCCCAGCCGAACCGGTCGGCCCCGGTGCGCAGGCACTGGATCAACTGCCGTTGGGAGAAGGGGCGCTCGGGCTTTTCCGGATCGACCTGGGTGTCGTTGAGGATGCGCAGCGCGACGGGGTCGATGCCCAGCTTCTCGGCCAGTTCGTCCATGGCCACTTCCAGAGCCATCAGGCCAGGGGCCTCGCCTGGCGCGCGCATGGCGTTGCCCTCGGGCAGATCCAGCACCGCAAGACGGGTGGTCATCAAGCGATTGGCCCCCGCATAGAGCAAGCGGGTCTGCTGGACGGCGTCCTCGGGACCGCCGCCCTCCAGATCGCCAGACCAGGTCCCGTGGCCGATCGCCGTGAGCTTGCCCTCCTTCGTCGCGCCAAGGCGGATGCGCTGGATCGTGGCGGGCCGATGGGTGGTGTTGTTGAAGATCAAGGGGCGAGTCAGGGCCAGCTTCACCGGCCGGCGGGCCGCGCGGGCCCCGAGCGCGGCAAGGATGGCGTCGGCGCGCACGAAGAGCTTGCCGCCAAACCCGCCGCCGATGAAGGGTGACACAAGTCGGACGTTCGCCTTGGGGATGCCGAGCGTCTGGGCCACGTCGCCCACGCTCCAGGCGATCATCTGGTTGGACGTCCACAAGGTCAGCTTGTCACCATTCCAGATGGCGATCGAGGCATGCGGCTCCATCATCGCATGGCTCTGGTCGGGCGTGACGTAGGTCTCGTCCAGTTGCACGGGCGCGGCGGCGAAGGCGGTCGCGAAATCGCCGACGACGGCGTCGGCGCTATCCTTGGGCCGGGTCGCGCCGGGCTTGGCCTGGGCGAGGTCGAAACGGCCCTGGGCGCGGGCATAGTCGACCTTCACGAGCGAGGCGGCGGCGCGCGCCTGTTCGAAGGTCTCGGCGACGACCACGGCGATCGCCTGGTGGTAGTGTTCGATCTCGGGGCCGCCCAGGAGTTTGGCGGTGTTGAATCTGCCCTTGCCGAGCTTGCCGGCATTGGCCGCCGTGACGATGGCCAGGACGCCGGGCGCGGCCAGGGCTTTGGACGTGTCCATCGACGTGATCCTGCCCTTGGCGATCGCCGCGCCGATCACAAATCCATAGACGGGGCTGGGGGCCACGTCGTGGTGTTCATAGGCGTAGGTCGCCAGGCCGCTAGTCTTGTGCGGACCATCGATGCGGTCGGTGGACTTGCCGATGATCTTTAGCTGATCGATCGGATTGGTGGTGGCGGGCGTGTCGAACTTCATGGCGTCAGGCCCTTGCTTGCGCCAACACCGCGCCGAGCGTGCGCTCGACCAGGGTCAGCTTGTAGGCGTTGTCCGGCGTGGTCTTGGCCCCCGACAGCAGCAGGTCGGCCGTCGGCTTGGCGCCGCGCCGCAGCTGCGCTTCGGCCGCCTCGACGCGCCACGGCTTGTGGGCGACGCCGCCGACCGCCACGCGACCCGAGCCGTCGCGCTGAACGATGGCGGCCACCGACACCAGGGCGAAGGCGTAGGAGGCCCGGTCGCGGACCTTTTGATAGATATGCACCCCGCCGATCGGCTTGGGCAGGGTCACGGCCGTGATCAGCTCGCCCGGCGCCAGCGCGGTCTCCAGATGCGGCGTGGCGCCTGGCAGGCGGTGGAAGTCGGCGATCGGGATCGTGCGGACGGCGCCGTCCGGCTTGACGGTCTCCACCTCGGCGCCCAGGGCGCGCATGGCCACGGCCATGTCGCTGGGGTGGGTGGCGATGCAGGCCTCGCTGGTCCCCAGCACGGCGTGCGAGCGGGTGAAGCCGCCGATCGCCGAGCAGCCGGCGCCGGGCATGCGCTTGTTGCATGGCATGTTGGTGTCGTAGAAATAGGGACAGCGGGTGCGCTGCAGAAGATTCCCCGCCGTCGTGGCCTTGTTGCGCAGCTGTCCGGACGCGCCAGCCAGGAGGGCGCGGCTGAGCACCGCGTAGTCGCGGCGCACGCGCTTGTCGGCCGCCAGATCGGTATTGCGGACCAGGGCTCCGATGCGGAGGCCGCCGTCGGGTGTCTTGTCGATCTTGTCCAGCGCCAATCCGTTGACGTCGATCAGATGTCGAGGCGTTTCGATCTGCAGCTTCATCAAGTCGAGCAGATTGGTGCCACCGGCGATGAACTTGGCGCCGGGCTTGCGAGCCGCCGCAGCGGCCTCGGCGGGGGAGCGGACCCGCTCGTAGGTGAAGGCTTTCATGCCGTCCTCCCCGCCACTTCGGTGATGGCCTCGACGATGTTGGAATAGGCGCCGCAGCGACAGATGTTGCCGCTCATCCGCTCTCGCAGCTCTTCTCCGCTCACCTCAGGCGAGGCGGTCAGGTCGGCGCTGACGTGGCTGGGGATCCCGGCCTTGATCTCGTCCAGCACGGCGACCGCCGAGCAGATCTGGCCCGGCGTGCAGTAGCCGCACTGATAGCCGTCGTGCTTGACGAAGGCGGCCTGCATCGGGTGCAGCCTGTCCGGCGCGCCCAGGCCCTCAATGGTGGTCACGCGGTCGCCCTCGTGCATCACCGCCAAGCTCAGGCAGGAATTGATCCGCCGCCCCTCCACGATCACCGTACAGGCCCCGCACTGGCCGTGGTCACAGCCCTTCTTGGTGCCGGTCAGCTTCAGGTGCTCGCGCAGGGCGTCAAGCAGGGTGGTGCGGGTGTCGAGCTCGAGTGTCTGGGGCTTGCCGTTGATTTCGAACGAGACCTTGGCGAGCACCGGAGCATCGGCGTTCGAAGCCGCCGTGGCGGCCAAGGGGGACGCCGTCGCCGCGGCCGAGGCCGCGCCCGCGGCCACCAGGCAACGGCGGGAAATGGAGGGCGTTTCGATGGGAGGCATGTGGCGCTCTGATCCTGTTTGCCAACCCGACGGCAGCTTCCGTTGCCGCATCATTGGCGCGGGTTGGGGGGAAACGCACGGCGAAAGCTTCGGTGCTGCGCGGCTAACAGAAAATACCTGAGCCCGCCCAGTCTGAACGGCCAAAGAGCCTAGATTTTGACCCTTGCGCTCGGTGTCTTGCCTGAACGCGCACGGCCGATGCTCCAGCGCCGCGAAATGCGGCGCGGGTTGCCAGCCTTGGCGGCGCCGGGCGGACAATCATCCGGCGGCGGCGTCTTTGATTGACGCTCCGTGGGCATCCCTTTCGCATGGCGCTTGAACACGAGCGTTCAGGAGGATGCATGCCGGTCAGTCGTCGCAGTTTCATTCACGGCATCGGCGCGCCCGGCGGTTACGGCGCCGCCTTCACCGCCATGCAGGCCTCTCGTTCGTGAAGGGCCCCAGCAACATGGTCTGGTATCCCAGCTACGGCCTGCACACCAAGACCGGCGTGATCCTCGGGGCCTATGCTGGCGGCAAGGTGGCGGACCAACTTGCCAAACTCTCGCGCCCCGACCAGATCGAGCACACCCGCAAGGTCATCGAGGCGATGCACCCAGCCTGCGGCCAATTGCTGGAAAAGCCGCTGCAGGTGCAATGGGAGGCGGCGCCCTACACCCTGGGCATCGGCGTCGGCTGGGCCAGCGACGACGAGCCCGACTATCACCTGCTGGGCCAGCCCGACGGGCCGATCCACTTCGCCGACGAATATCTCAGCCATGTCGACGCCTGGCTGGAGGGCGCGATCCGCGCGGCCCACCGCGCCATCGTCATGCTCGACGCCCAGCACCGCAAGGGCCAGCCCGTGAGCGCTCAGCGGATGATCTGATCCGCACCCAAATGATCAACCCTCGCCGGTCTTCCTCAAAGCGGCGCGGGACGGCAGGAGCTGGGCCATGAACGGTAGCAGGGCCGCCCCCACCGCCGCCCCGTCGGCCGAGGTGGCGGCCCGTTCGACCGGAGCCAGGACAGGCATGTTCTCGACCCTGGCCAGGCGGGCGTTGACGGCGCCCACCAACCGGTCGAGCAGATCGGTGGGCAGACGGCCGCCGATATAGATGGCCTCTGGATTGAACACGCAGCTGATCCCCACGAAGGGCGAGACCAGCAGCCTGGCGCTGAGAACCAGCCAGTCCTCGACCAAGGCCTGACCCTCGGCGGACAGGTTGGCCAACTGGTCGGGGCGGTTGACCGTGACGCCGCCAGCTTCCAGGTGGGCGTAGAGCGCCGACAGCGACACCACTTCCTGCAGGGAGCGGGCCTCGGTCCTGGAGGAGCGGATGGGCAGGAAGCCGATCTCTCCGCTGCGGCCCTGCGCTCCGCGGAAGTAATTGCCCTCCACCACCATGCCTCCGCCCAGGCCCGACGAGATCAGCACGTAGAAGAAGCTGGGCTTGCGCAGGCCGTGGCCGAACTGCAGCTCGCCCAAGGCCGCGGCGGCGGCGTCGTTCTCGAGAAACACCGGCAGCGGCAGAATGCCGGCCAACAGCTTGCCGACATCGGCCGTGCTCCAGACGTCGTAGTTTTCTGGACGGTGCGGCAGGTCCACCCGGCCCAGGTCGTCGGGCAGGGCGACGCCGATGCCCGACAGGCGCGGCGGGCCGTCCTTCCAAGCCGCCAGCATCTCGTGGATCTTGACCTTGCAGAACCTGGCCACATCGTCCGGCAGCGGAAACTCGATCTCCTCGCTGGCCCGCGCCCGGACGACACCCATCAGGTCCAGCAGCACGACGGTGATGTGGTCACGGTCGATATTGACCCCGATCGACAGGCAGCCATCGGGATTGATCATCAGGTTCATGGCCGGCTGGCCGCGCGCCCCCTGCACTCGGCCAGCCTCCAGGATCAGCCCGTCGTCCAGCAGTCGCTTGGTGATGTTGGCGACCGCGGGCGGGGTCAAGCCGCTGATCTGGGCCAAGGTGACGCGGGTGATGGGGCTGTTGACCCGGATGGCCTGCAGGATGACCCGCTGGTTGTGGTCTCCGACCCGCTCCAGATTGGCGCCCGACAGGCTGGTCCCGGCGGTGCGCTTTCGGTCCGACTTCCGCGAGGCTTCCAAGGACGGCTTTCCGCTGATCTGCGAGGGCCGTCCTCCCTAGCATCGCCTCGCGCCGCGAGCGATAGGGGCCGCTTGCCATGGATTATTTAAATTGCTTTCTTTATTCGTCGAAGGCTAAGAGCGAACTCGGAAGCGCGCCGCAGCGTGCGCTCCGGACAGGTGGAGGAAGACGGCTTGATCCAGGTCGGCGTTGATTTCGGCGGCACGAAGATCGAGGCCGCCGCCCTGGCGCCGGACGGTCGTTTCCTGGCCCGGGTGCGCGCCCCCAATCCCGGGTCCTATGACGCCGCCATCGACACCGTTCGGGACCTGATCGCCAAGGCCGAGCAGCAGGCCGGCACGCGCGGCACGATCGGCGTCGGGTCACCCGGCTCGGTGTCGCCGCGCACCGGCGTGATGCGCAACG
>JACMOF010000525.1 GCA_014378155.1 Caulobacter sp.
CGACGCCTGGCGCACAGTTGCCGGCCATGGGCGTCAAGCGTCGGTTTGCTCAGCATCTAGAGCATTTTTCGAGCGAAGTGGTTCCGGTTCGCGTGAAGAAAAATGCGTCAAAACAACAGATTAGAGCTCACGGCCTGACGCAGTCAGGTCGGGAAATGCTCTAGCCCTCTTCGCCAAGCCCCCGTCTCTGGGTCAGCTTGGCGGTGAGTCGATGCAAGTTGAGCCAAGGTGCTTTCCTGGGTGGCGAGATCACGCCTCCAGCTCGATGTCCCAGTAGAGGTAGTCCAGCCAGCTGGCGTGCAGGTGGCCCGGCGGAAACCGGCGGCCGCGATCCTGCAGCTCGTGCATGCTGGGCCGGCGCGCCGTATGGAACGGGTGCATGCCCGCCTCACGCGGTGTCCGGCCGCCCTTGCCAAGATTACAGGGCGCGCAGGCGGTGACGATATTCTCCCACGTCGTGCGTCCACCGCGGGAACGCGGGATGACGTGGTCGAAGGTCAGGTCGTCCAGCGCCCCGCAGTACTGGCAAGAAAACCCGTCGCGCAAAAACAGGTTGAAGCGCGTGAAGGCTGGCGGACGGTCCTGCGGCACATACTGCTTCAGCGACACCACGCTGGGCAGCTTCATCTCGAACGAGGGCGAACGGACCACGTGGTCGTAGGTCGAGACCACTTCGACACGTTCGAGAAACACCGCCTTGATTACCTCCTGCCAGGGCCAGAGGGACAGCGGATAATAGCTCAAGGGCCGATAGTCGGCATTGAGCACAAGCGCCGGCATGCCGGACGGAGGACGGGACAGCACCTGCATCAGGGCCTCCCACTGGAGCCCGGAGGGCTCCAACGAAATTGGAAGCCCGGAGGGCCCCAACGAAATTGGAAGCCCGGAGGGCTTCTGCGCAATGCGGGACCGGACAGGTCCCCATGAAGCGGATACGCGATCGGACTGAAGACGGGCCTCCTTCCCACGCATTCTCAGGAATCGCCATTCATTCCCGAACGCTCGGAAAGGATGGTCCAACTCCGCGACAGAACCAAGACATCCTTGCGCTAAGCCCCCGAACGATCGCGGTTATGGTCGCCTGCGGTCATCCACTCGTCCGGGAACTCGCCATGTCCTCGCACGCCCTGCCCATGATCGCCCTGACCTGGGCCCTGGCGGCCAATCAGCCCTCGCGCCTGTTGCCCGGCGGGATCGACACTCCCGCCACCGCAGTGCGACCGGCCTTCAGGCGCTCGGCTAGCCTGCGGTGATCTCGACGATCTCGACCTCGCCGCCGGCGACCATGGCGGTGTCGCCCGCCGCCTTGCCCAGCATGGCCCGCGCCACCGGCGACACGTAGGACACCGAACCCTGGGCAGGATCAGCCTCGTCCTCGCCCACGATGCGGAAGGTCTGACGCCGACCGTCTTGGCGATCGAAGGTGACGGCCCCGCCAAACTGCAACACGTCCAGGGTAGGATCGAGTTCACGAAGTTGGGCGCTGGCTCGGCGGGCCGAATAGTAGCGCAGGTCGCGGGTGGCGCGAGCCATGGCGGTGCGATCCTGGGCGACGTCGCCCGCGGCCTGGGCGGCGCTATAGGCGGCGCGAGCGGCGGCAAGGCCCTCTTCCAGTTTCGCCAGCCCTCGCGGCGTCACCAGGTTGGGATGGGTCGAGATCGGACGGTCCAACAGGTCGGCGGCGAAAGCTTCGCTGTCACCTTCCTTGGTGAAGGCCACGCTCATTGGCGCGCCGTCTGGGCTGGTGGTGAAACGGTCATGACTAGGAAATCCGGCCCGCGACGGGACGTTCCGCAACAGGAGCCTTGACCTAGTCGGCCCGTACGCCCTGATCAAGACATGCCAAAGCCGCCGGCGGGCAAACGCGGGCGGCTTTAAATTACTGCGGAGGCGGCGTCGTGTCGGCGGGACAGCGGGGGGATCCGCAAATCCCGTCGGTCACAAACGCTACCAGTTCAGAGGGCCACGCCGATCAAGGCGGCGGCGATGCCGACAGCTGCGGCCAGGAAGAAGCCGACAGCCATGCGGTCGAGCACGGTTTCGAAGGCGAAGAAAGTCTTGGTCATCACACACGTCCTTAGTGAGTTGGTTTGAGGCGGGTTCGGCTTGAGAGAACCGACCTGGTCCGATCTGGACAGTGCTTAGATAGCATCGATCTAAACGGCGTCAAGATAATCTTTGCAGCGTTTAGATGGATTTTAGGAACGGATGGAGTAACAGTGTCTGGGATGACAAAGCCCGCCTCCAAATCCTTGGCGCCAGAAGCCCGGCCCTATCACCATGGCGACCTCAGCCGCGCCTTGGTCGAAGCCGCCCAACGCATTCTTGAGAAGGACGGCCCGGCCGCTCTTTCGCTCCGGGCCGTGGCGCGCGAAGCCGGGGTCAGCCCTGCCGCGCCCTATCATCATTTCAAGGACAAGGGCGAGCTGCTGGAGGCCGTCGCGCATGAGGGCTGGACGGCGCTTGACGCGGCCCTGACCGCCGCCCGCCAGAAGGCCGCCGACGCCAACGAGCGAATGACCGGCCTGGGCGTGGCCTATGTCTGCTTCGCGCGCGACAACCCGGCGATCTATCGGGTGATGTACGACTGCTCGCGCGACAAGGATTCGCTGCCCGATCAGCTGAAGGACGACGGCGCCTATTGCCAGGTGCGCAACACGATCGACGAGCGCAGCGGCGGCACGGTCTCGGAGATCGACCTGGAACTGGCGACCATCGCCGCCTGGTGCGCTGGGCACGGTTTGGCCGAGATGATCGGCTTCAAGCAGTTCGATCCGTTGAAGGAGGCCCTTGGCGGCGAAGAGGCCTTTCTGCGCGCGGTGTTCGAACATCTGGGCATGTTCGCCAGGCTCGACCAAGGCTAACGCGGCTTGGCCTTCGCCACGCGTTTCGCGCCTTCCCCGACCGGCCTGCTGCATCGCGGCCATGCCTTCTCGGCCCTGACCGCCTTCGAGGCGGCGCGGGCCGAGGGCGGGCGGTTCGTGCTGCGGATCGAGGATATCGACGCCACGCGGAGCCGGCCGGACTATGACGCGGCGATCCTGGAGGACCTGGCCTGGCTGGGCCTGGCCTGGGAAGTCCCGGTGCGCCGACAGTCCGAGCACCTGGCCGGCTATCACGCCGCCATCGAGACCTTGCGCGCCAGGGGCCTGGTCTATCGCTGTTTCCGGACCCGCAAGGAGCTGGACATTGGCCGGGCGCCGCACGAGCCGGGGACGCCGTTCTCTGGCGCGCGCCTCCCGTCCGCCGAGGAAGCCGCGCGGTTGTCGCGAGGCGAAGCCTTTGCCTGGCGGCTGTCGCTGGACGCGGCCCGCTCGGCTTTGGGCGGGTTCGACGGCTTGAGCTTCGTCGAACACGGCGCGGGCCCCCACGGCGAGACCGGCCTGATCGCCGCCCACCCCGAGTTGGCCGGCGACATCATCCTGGCCCGCAAGGACGTCGGGGTCGCCTATCACCTGGCCGTGGTGCTGGACGACGCCCTGCAGGGGATCACCCAGGTGATCCGCGGCCAGGACCTGTTCGAGGCCGCCCACATCCAGCGCCTGCTTCAGGCCCTGCTGGACCTGCCAACCCCGTCCTATCGCCACCACCCCCTGCTGACTGGCCCCGACGGCAAGCGCTACGCCAAGCGCGACAAGGCTCAGACCCTGCGCGACCTGCGGGCGGCAGGGGTGACGCCGGCCCAGCTGCGGGCGGAGATGGGGTTGGCCTGAACCCGTGCTTGCGGCCATGGCGGCCCCGTGCTGCTGTCGCGCCGTTTTGAAAGCGAGGGTGACATGCGTCTGATCCTGGGAGCAGCCCTGGCTGCGAGTGCTTTGGCCATGGCCAGCGGCGCCCACGCCGCCGCGCCAAAGTTCACGCCAGGCCCGTGCGCCGGCGACTACAGCGGCGTCGCCAACACGATCCAATGCGGTGTCCTGACCGTCGACGAGACGCGCGGCGGACCCGGCGTGCGCCG
>JACMOF010000056.1 GCA_014378155.1 Caulobacter sp.
CAGCCACTAAGGCAACCGCCGCCGATACCGCCAGCACATCCGCAGCCAAGACCAGCGGCTCCAGCGTCAATGTCACCCTTTCGGCGGAAGCCCTGGCCGCCTTGGCCGCCCAGACCGACAGCCGCACCATCGACACCGTGGTCGTCTCCGCCCCCACCGCGCTCGACCACCTGCTGTCAGACGCCAAGGCGACCAGCGCCCTGAAGGACGGCAAGGCGACGATCAGTCTGGCGGGCCTGGACCGCCGCAGCCTCTACGCCATCGCCAGCAACAAGGGCGGTAAGTTCCCGATCGAGGAACAGGTGGTGGCGACCCTGCAGATGAAGGCCACGCGGGACGCGTCGCTGTCGGCCCCGGCCTCGGCCATGCGGGTGACCGGAGACCATGCCGGGCTCTACACGGCGGCCCTGGCCAATCTCGAGGCCGCAGGGCCCGAGGAAAAGGCCATGGTACAATGGGCCAAGGACAAGGCCGCCTTGACCGAGGGCCACCAGCAGGCGTCCGACAAGCCGGGCGTGGCCCCCAGCGGCATCGATGGCGACCCGGTCGCGGCCTATCTGAAGGACACTGGCGGCGTGGTGGCCAGCCCCCGCACCCGCGACATCAAGGCGGTCGCCTCCGACGTCCGCTCGGTGCTCGACAAGCAATATGCCGCGGCGACGGGCGACGGCATGGCGACCGATCCCGACGACGGAACGATCGACTTCTCCAAGTTCGACAACCGCTCCCTGGCCGCCGTGGCGCTAAACAAGGGCGCCCAGTTCTCCGAGCACGAGGTCGCCCAGGCCGCCGCCGAGGTGAAGACCCGCAACCGCGACAGCATCTCCAGCAGCTACAAGAGCGCCAAGGGCTCCGACAGCTCGGCCTTCGGCAAGAGCCTGATCACCCAATACACGGCGATGAGCGACGAGGAGCGGCAGGCGGCGGGTTGGACTCCGGCGCTCTATGACAAGATGGTCGCGCTCCAGAATCTGTCGGACAAGCTGGCCTCGCTGTTCAATCCCGACGGCAGCGTGAATACGGGCGGGACGAGTTTGCTGGATTATCTGTAAATCTCCCCAAAAATCCGCTCATCCCGGCGAATGCCGGGACCCAGATGGAATGCGCTTGGGCTGACGCCAACGGGCTCGGAGCCTATCCAATCATCCACACCGCTTTGGGAGCTGGGTCCCGGCATTCGCCGGGATGAGCGGTTGAGGGAGGGGAGCGCAAAGGTCTAAGACGGACCCACCGCTTTCCGAACACGGACCGCTCTTCGATGACCTCGCTCAACACCACGACCCGCGCCGCCCTATTGGCGCTGCTCCTGTCCGGCGCCGCCGCGACCGCTGTCATGGCCGCCACGCCCGCCGTTCAGCCGCCCATCCCGGCGGTCCTCAAGTCGCCCGAGGCGCGCGACGTCCACTCCTACGCACAGCCCCTGGTCGCCCGCGTCACCCACATCGACCTGGACCTGACCGCCGACTTCGCCAACCAGAAGATGACCGGCACGGCCGCCCTCGACATCGCCGCCGCGCCAGGCGCGAAGGAAGTCGTGCTCGACAGCAAGGGCCTGGTGATCAAGAGCGTCACCGACGCCAAGGGCGCGGCCTTGCCTTTCACCCTGGGAAAGACCGACCCCATCCTCGGCGCGCCGCTGACCGTCCAACTGAACGGCGCCAAGCGCATCGTCATCGCTTACGACAGCGCCCCCGGCGGCGCGGCATTGCAGTGGCTGACCCCGGCCCAGACGGCGGGCAAGGCCAAGCCCTATCTGTTCAGCCAGGGCGAGGCGATCCTCAACCGCACCTGGATTCCCACCCAGGACAGCCCAGGCGTCCGCCAGACCTGGACCGCCCGCATCGTGGCGCCGGCCGGCCTGAAGGCGGTGATGAGCGCGCAGATGCTGACTCCGAACGGTGAGCCCCTAGCCGGCAAACTTGGCGCCGGCGGCGGCCGCGCCTACCGCTTCCGGATGGACAAACCTGTCGCCTCCTACCTGATCGCCCTGGCGGTCGGCGAGATCGCCTTCACACCGCTGGGCCAGCGCACCGGCGTCTACACCGAGCCGTCGGTGATGAAGAAGACCGCCTACGAACTGGTCGATGTCGAGAAGATGGTCGAGGCGGCCGAGAGCCTCTACGGCCCCTATGCCTGGGGTCGCTACGACCTGCTGGTGCTGCCGCCGTCGTTCCCGTTCGGCGGCATGGAAAACCCCCGCCTGACCTTCGCCACGCCCACGATCATCGCCGGCGACCGCTCGCTGGTCAGCCTGGTGGCCCACGAACTGGCCCATTCATGGTCGGGCAACCTGGTGAACAACGCCACTTGGTCGGACTTCTGGCTCAACGAAGGCTTCACCGACTATTTCGAGAACAGGATCATGGAGAAGCTCTACGGTCCGGAGCGCGCCAATATGCTGGCCGACCTGGGCTGGAGCGACCTGCAGGGCGCGATCAAGGACGCCGGCGGCCTGACCGGCGCCGACACCCGCCTGCACCTCGACCTGGCCGGTCGCGATCCCGACGACGGCATGACCGACATCGCCTACCAGAAGGGCGCGACCTTCCTGCGGACCATTGAAAAAGCCGTCGGCCGCGCGCGATGGGACGCCTATCTCAAGAACTATTTCGCCCGCCACGCCTTCCAGTCGCAGACCACGGCCGGCTTCGTCGCCGACCTGCGCGCCAGCCTGATCAAGGGCGATCCCAAGCTGGAAGCCGCGATCGGCATCGACCAGTGGGTCTATCAGGTGGGCCTGCCGGACAACGCCGTGCACATCAAGTCGGCGGCCTTCCCGGCGGTCGACGCCCTGGCCGCCGCCTACGCCACCGGCGGCCCCGCGCCGCTCGACAAATGGAAGGGCTGGAGCACGCCCGAGCGCACCCGCTTCATCACCAGCCTGCCGCGCGCCTTGTCGAAGGAACGCCTGGCCGACCTGGACAAAGCCTTCGGTCTATCGGCCCAGGGTAACAGCGAGATCCGCTTTGTCTGGCTGGAGCTGGCCGTCGCCAACCGCTACGACCCGGCCGTGCCGTCGCTGCAGACCTTTCTCACCGAGCAGGGCCGCCGCAAGTTCGTGGCGCCTCTGTTCAAGGACCTGATGGCCCAGGGCGACTGGGGCCAGCCCATCGCCAAGGCGCTCTACGCCAAGACCCGGCCGCTCTATCACGCCGTCACGCGGCAGACGGTGGACACCATCGTCAAATAGGTCGTTTCAGAAATTCGCGCGTTTTCGATCGTTTGGCGTCATTTCGACGACAAAAACGCGCATTTCTGCGCCGCTTTAGGCGGAATGCACACGAAAACTCGCGCTTTTGGCGAGTTTTCGTGTTAATCCTGTTTTCGCGCTTCCGTCAGAGGGGCGGGAAACTTAGGGAGTTAACGCCATGGCTGACGCCGTGTTCGCGACGCGCGCCCGTGCGCGTCCAGTGTTCTTCAACAAGTGCGATATCAACAAGCCCGAGGCCGCCGAGCTTCGGCATGCCGGCCCCTGCATCCAGTGGGGCCGGATGGGGCTGGTCGCCATGGTCCTGATGTTCGGGGCTGGACTGGCGACCCTGGCCTATGCGGGCATGGGGTAACCATGCCCAAGACTGTCATCCCGGCGAACGCCTGATCGGATGGGGATAGGCGATCTGGACCCGAACGGATCTTGGCAGATCTATTGCAAAAAGGGCGCCGCCAACCCCAGGATGCATAAAGCGTTGCGGACTTGCCGAGAGGGACGAGTGATCATGCGACTTGCTAGTCGTATTCTGTTCGCAGCCGCTCTTGTCTTCGTGGGAGGGTGTGCAACCCGTCCTGTCGCTCCACAAGCCTGTGTGCTTTCACAGGAAGACCAGGAAATCGAGCTGAGTCGGTCCGCGTATGCGGAAATTGAGAAAGCCCGTCCAGAGGTCAAGGGACTTGAACACATTGAGTTTGATAGTAAGCCGGACAACCACGGCAACCTAAGCGTCCAAGCGACTTATCATGTGCTGCCGCCGCCACCGAACGATCCGGTATTTCGGGCCACTTTTACAGTACAGCCCTGCACTTCTAAGATTCTACGCGCCAAATTTCACTAGGGCTCAAGGCGGATATCCACCTTCGCAGACACTCGAACAGTCCGTTTCTGCGGCTGCGCGTTTGCGGTTTAACCTCGTCTACCCGGCAAAGGCCGGGGCCCAGATTTAGCCTGAGCGTTTGGGGACGACGCGCCCTTCTCTGGCGCTCAAGATGTTGAGCGCCCCGGGGTTCAATATGGGTCCCGGCCTTTGCCGGGAAGGTAATGGTGGGGTAGGCGCCGCTCCATTCCCGTCACTCTGATGACGGTGCGTAGGCGATGGGCGCGGGTGGTCCGGACGGCCGGAGGGTGTCTCTGGGCGATCCCCCCTTGCACCATCCCCAAAAACCCGCATTTAGGCCGCATGCGTCGCTTCAATTCCACCGACCCGTCCTTTCCCGCCGCCTTCAAGGCCTTTCTCGACGAGCGTCGGGGCGCGCCCGAGAATGTCGATGCGGCCGCCCGCAACGTGCTGGAGGCCGTGCAGGCCGATGGCTTGGCGGCCGTGCTCAGCTTCACCAGCCGCTTCGATGGCGTCGAGCTGACCGAGCACACCATCCGGGTCACGCCCGAGGAGATCGAGGCCGGGGCCGCCGCCGTTTCGGCCGAGGTGCGCGAAGCCATCGCCTTTGCAGCCGCCCGCATCCGCGCCTTCCACACCCGCCAGCGCCCGACCGACCAGAGCTGGATCGACGAGGCCGGCGTGCAGTTGGGCTGGCGCTGGACGCCGCTGGAGGCTGTGGGCGTCTATGTGCCCGGCGGCCGCGCGGCCTATCCCTCGACCGTGCTGATGAACGCCGTGCCCGCCCAGGTGGCCGGGGTCGACCGTATCGCCATGGTCACCCCGCCCGGCAAGCTGGAGCCGGCCGTGCTGGCCGCCGCCAAGGAAGCCGGGGTCACCGAGATCTGGCGGATCGGCGGGGCCCAGGCCGTCGCCGCCCTGGCCTACGGCGCCGGACCGATCCAGCCGGTCGACAAGATCGTCGGCCCGGGCAACGCCTATGTCACCGCCGCCAAGCGCCGCCTCTACGGCGTGGTTGGCATCGACGCCCTGGCCGGCCCGTCCGAGATCGTCGTGGTCGCCGACGCCAACAACAATCCCGACTGGATCGCCGCCGACCTGCTCAGCCAGGCCGAGCACGACCCGGCCGCCCAGGCGATCCTGATCACCGACGACGAAGCTTTCGCCCAGGCGGTGTCGGACGCTGTCGATGCCCTGCTCAAGACCCTGACCACCGGCGTCGACGCCGCCGAGTCCTGGCGCGACCACGGGGCGATCATCCTGTGCCCGCTCGACGACAGCCCACGGCTGGTCGATCTGCTGGCCCCCGAGCACGTCGAGTTCGCCATCGATGAGCCCGAACGCCTGGCCGACCGCGTGCGTCACGCCGGGGCGATCTTCCTGGGTCGGCTGACGCCCGAAGCCATCGGCGACTATGTGGCCGGCTCCAACCACGTGCTGCCCACCAGCCGGGCGGCGCGCTTCCAGTCGGGCCTGTCGATCTACGACTTTCTGAAACGCACCTCGATCGTCAAGTGCGACGCGGCGTCATTCGGCATCCTGGGGCCGCACACCGTGGCCTTGGCGAAGGCCGAGGGCTTGCCGGCCCACGCGCTTTCGGCGTCCGTTCGGCTTTCGTCCAACCGGTTGCCTTCCAAGCCGTAAGGGACAAGTCTCCATTCGATGTCCGACGCCCAGTCCACCGAGTCCCTGAAGTCCATCCTCATCGACGAGGACAGCCTCGCGGCGGCGTCGCGGGACCAGGAGCAAGAGCGGCAGGTGGCGATCTTTGACTTGCTCGACGGCAACTATTTCGAGCCGGCCGAGGCGCAGGGCGGGCCCTATGACCTGAAGCTGTCGCTGATCGAGAACCGCCTGGCCTTCGACATCGCCGGCCCCCGTACCGAAAGGGGGGGCTACGAGCGCCGCCACCTGCTGTCCCTGTCGCCCTTCCGGGGGGTGATCAAGGACTATTTCATGATCTGCGACAGCTACTATTCGGCGATCCGCAATTCGACGCCGCAGCAGATCGAGGCCTTGGACATGGGCCGGCGCGGCCTGCACAACGAGGGCTCGAACCTGCTGCGCGAGCGGTTGGAAGGCAAGGTCAAGACCGACCTCGACACCGCCCGGCGGCTGTTCACCCTGATCTGCGCCCTGCACTGGCGAGGCTAGAGTGCTCAGTGAAAGTGGGCGCGGTCCCACAATGAGAACTTTTCCAAACCTACCCACCACCGTTTTCCCGGCGAATGCCGGGACCCAGATTCATCCTGGGCGGCTCGTGGGTTTCACCTGGGTCCCGGCCTTCCCCCGGGAGGCGGATGAAAAGCGTGCAGAGCGGCTGACACTTTTTTTCAGGGCGAGGCTCTAGGGCGTGTCGGGCGAGCTTCCGGGCGCGGTGCTCTTCGCCTGCAATTTCAACCGCGTGCGTTCGCCGATGGCCGAGGCGCTGTTCAAGCACTTCTATGGAACGAGAGCGTTCGTCGATTCGTGCGGCCTCAAGCCCGACCCCGCCGAGGAGGGGATCGACCCCTTCGTGGCCGTGGTCATGGACGAGATGGGGCTCGACGTCACCGCCCACCGCCCCAAGAGCTTCGCCCAGCTGGAGGACGACAGTTTCGACGTGGTCATCTCCCTGACCCCCGAGGCCCAGCACCGGGCCGTCGAGCTGGCCCGCGACCGGGCCACCGACATCGAATATTGGCCGACCCACGATCCGACCCTCGTGGACGGTTCTCGCGAGGCCATGCTGGCCTCGTACCGCGAGGTTCGCGACGCCCTGGCCAACGCAATTCGACAACGTTTCGGCGCGCCATCGACGTTCGGGGGGTGAATGCGCTATACCCCCCGCCTCGCAGCCGTCACCGGCTCCTCGACTCAATGGTCGCGGGGGCCTCGCCGGCATGGCGTCACCCGTTTTGAGAGGCCTGATGGCTAAGGAAGAACTACTCGAGTTTCCCGGTACGGTCAGCGAATTGCTGCCGAACGCGACGTTCCGCGTCACGCTGGAAAACGATCACGAGATCATCGCCCACACCGCCGGCAAGATGCGCAAGAACCGCATCCGGGTTCTGGCCGGCGACAAGGTGCTCGTGGAAATGACGCCCTACGACCTGACCAAGGGCCGCATCACCTAC
The DNA here is from genome assembly GCA_014378155.1 of Caulobacter sp. Classification (GTDB taxonomy): domain Bacteria; phylum Pseudomonadota; class Alphaproteobacteria; order Caulobacterales; family Caulobacteraceae; genus Caulobacter. Next base: position 7,166 of record JACMOF010000056.1, read on the forward strand.
CGCTTCAAGTAGGGCTGGCGATGGTCGTCCAGCGGACGCCGCTGGTCCTGGCCAGTGCGAGCCCCCGGCGCCTGGACCTGCTCGCGCAGGTCGGCGTCGCCCCGGATCGGGTCGATCCCGCCGACATTGATGAAACGCCGCTGCGGGACGAGACCCCGCGGCGCCATGCCTTGCGCCTGGCGATCGAGAAGGCGAGGGCGGTCGCGCCCCGCTCTCCAGGCTGCCTGGTGCTGGCCGCCGACACCGTGGTCGCCGTGGGTCGCCGAATCCTGCCCAAGGCCGAAACGCCGGAACAGGCGGCCCATTGCCTCAAGCTGCTGTCGGGCCGCAACCACATGGTCCTGACCGGCGTGGCCGTGATCGCCCCCGATGGCCGCGAGGCCTCGCGGCTGGTCGAGACCCGCGTGCAGTTCAAGCATCTGTCCGACGCCGAAAAGGCCGACTACCTGGCCGGCGGCGAATGGAACGGCAAGGCCGGCGGCTATGGCGTGCAAGGCGTGGCCGGCGGTTTCATCATCGACCTGCACGGCTCCTACACCTCCGTGGTCGGCCTGCCGCTCTATGAGACCCTGAACCTGCTGACGGGTCTCGGCTGGAGGAGGCCCTCATGAGCGAGCGTCGCGCCTATCTCTATACCGGCATCGGCGAGACCGTCGGGGTCGTCACCCTGGACGGGCGTCCCGAGCGACTGGTCGCCGAGTGGGACGGCGACGATTCTCTCGACGCTGAGGGCGTGCGCGGCGTGGCCCGGGTCAAGAAGATCGAGCGCGCCTTCAACTCGGCCTTCGTCGCCCTCCCAGGCAGCGCCGACCTCCTGCTGCCGATGCGCCAGGACATGCCCAAGCTGGTCGAGGGACAATTGGTCGAGATCGAGATCAAGACCCCCTCGCGCCGCGACAAGTCCGCCGTGGCCCGCTTCATCGGACCGGGCGACGGCGACCCGCGCGTGACGGCTCACGCTCCGACCGTGGAGGAGCTGCTGCGCCTCTGGGTCAAGTCAGGCTCGCCGACCCAGGGCCTCGCCGCGCTGGAGGCGGTCGAGGCGGCCGAGGCCGAGGCGCTGATGACAGTCTTCGCCCTGCCGGGCGGCGGCGACATCAGCATCGAATCGACCCGCGCCCTGGTGGCCATTGACGTCGATCTCGGAAATCGCGATGGGGATTCCAAGAAGGCGGCCCGCGCCGCCAACATGGCCGCTTTCACCACGGCGGCCCGTGTCCTGCGCCTGAAGGGCCTGGCGGGGCTTGTGGTGTTTGACCTGGTCGGGCGCGGCCACGACGGCCCAGCCCTGACCACGGCGGCCCGCAACGCCTTCGCCATCGACAATCCCGGCGTCGGTATTGGTCCGATCAGCAAGTTTGGCGCGCTGGAGATGATCGTGCCGCGACGGACCAAGCCGATTCTCGACCGCCTGCTGGACGAGACCGGCGGCCTTTCGGCCCGTGCCGGGGCCTTGCGGCTCGTCAGGGCCTTCGAGCGCGAAGGCCGGGCCGACCCCGGGGGCAGGCTGGTCGGGCGCTGTAGCGTGGCCGTCGCCGACACCTTCGCCGCCCTGGACGTCGCCCTGGCCGACAAGATCGGTCGTCGCTTCACCGTTTCGCCGGTTGTCGATTGGGGCAATGACCGCCTGGAGGTCTCGACGTCATGAGCGCTTGCCCGATCTGCAAGAAGCCAGCGATCCCGGACTTCCGGCCCTTTTGCTGCAAGCGCTGCGCCGACGTGGATCTAAACCGCTGGCTGTCGGACCGATATGTCGTGCCCGGCGCCGACGAGGATGAGGAAAACCCGCCTTCAACGGACTTGGCCACAGACTTCGGCCGGGAATAGTCCGCGATCATCGACGAGGGACTGGACTTCGTTTTTCGCCTCACCTATAGACGCGGCTCCTCGCCGTCAGGCGGGCGTCAGGGCGGTTTCGATCGCCTTTAGGCCCCGACGGACCCGGCGCCTGGATAGCTCAGTTGGTAGAGCAGCGGATTGAAAATCCGCGTGTCGCTGGTTCGAATCCGGCTCCAGGCACCACTTCCTCCCTCGACCCCCAGCCGCAGCCGACGTGGACTTTGGGTGTTCCGGCGCCCCGACTTTCAGCACCGGCGCGTCTGGGGGGTGCAGATGTAAAATTTTACCTGCCGCCTGGCGAGGCTCGCAAAGCCTGTTTCGCTGAGCCGACCTCCAAGGCGTTGACTCTCCCATCGGGAAGATCGCGGCGTCTTGTCGACAGGTCTGAGAGCCAATAGGACCGCTTGCCGACAAAGAGGCCGCGTATTGGCCGGCGCCCGTGGGGCGGACGAAGGCGGAGCAACCCGTCGCCAAGGAAGGCCCAGCAGGCTCCAGCTCGTTTCCGCCAAGCTGGTTTCCCGCAGTAAAATAGGCAAAAATTGCGGTGTCTTGGGCGGCGGCCTCGTTCAATGGTCCTGGCCCCCGCCGGCGGCCGCTCGCGGTCAGATTGTTCTTTGATGCGATGCGCGTCTCGGTCAGGCTTGTGAGACCGGCGTTTTGTTGAGTTGCTGCACCGCAACATGGGTATTCCCTTTGATGGGGAAAAACCGCCCCTAAATCCTGATTTCTCTTTTGTGCGATGCGGCAACGGTAGTGGGTGCTTCAAAGGGACGGTAAATTTATGCCGCCCGTCACCCCTTGACGGTGCGAAAAGGGGTTGCCAAAGGACCCCTGCCGCAATTCTAACATTGCTGTAAGATCACTGCCTCACAGGGCGGTGGTCACACGCGCTTCGAAACGATCCTTCTAACGGGCGCAAGCCTGGCTAGAGGGGCGTAACGGGTCGAGCGCAGCGAAGCGGGTCCGCGGGACGTCCGAGTTATCGGTCGCCTCGGGGGCTATTCAAGTTAGGGTGGAGACGCTCTCGCGCGACGACCCTCGGTCCAAACGTGCTAGACCAACCAGGAACTGGCGAAAGATGCTCGACATTAAACGGAAGACCCCCCTCATCGCTCTCGTCGGCGCTCTCGCGCTGATGGCGAGCGCCCCGGCTTTCGCCCAGGATGCTGCTGCTCCTGCGCCGGCCACCACCACAGCCGCCGCCCCGGCTCCCGCCCCGGCCGTTACCCCGGCCCCGGCCGAGGAAGTCGATGCTGGCGTCGCAGCGACTGAAAAGATGAAGTCGCACCAGCTGACGCCCTTCACCATGTTCATGGAAGCGAAGATCGTCGTTAAGGTCGTGATGATCGGCCTGATCCTCGCCTCGGTCTTCTCCTGGGTGTTGCTGATCACCAAGCTCCTCGAGTTTGGCGCCCTGAACCGTCAATCGGACAAGTTCCTGGAAGCCTTCCGGGGCGCTCGTTCGATCGCCGACATCGCCCGTATCGGTTCGTCGGAAGAATTCGAAGGCAACCCGATGGCCGACATGGCCGCCGCGGCCGCCCAGGAAGTCGAACTGTCGCGTCAAGCTGGCCTGGCCATCTCGGGCGAGCACCGGGACTCGGTGATCACCCGCGCCACCTACGCCATCAACGCGGTGCAAGCCTCGCTGGCCAAGCGTCTGTCGGGCGGCATGGTGTTCCTGGCCTCGGTCGGTTCGGCCGGTCCGTTCATCGGTCTGTTCGGTACGGTTTACGGGATCATGAGCTCGTTCATCAACATCGCGAACACCAACACCACCAACCTGGCCGTCGTCGCTCCCGGTATCGCCGAAGCGCTGCTCGCCACCGGTATTGGTCTGTTCGCCGCTATCCCGGCGGTTATCTTCTACAACTACTTCCAGACCCGCATTTCGGCCTACGGCACCCGCTCGGAAGGTTTCGTCGCTGAACTGATGAACGCAATTTCGCGTCAGCTCGACAAGGGAGCCTAACACCGATGGCCGCCAAACTCTCAGGCGGCGGGGGCGACAGGTTCAACGTCGAACAGAACAGCGAGATCAACGTCACGCCCTTCGTGGACGTCATGCTGGTCCTACTGATCATCTTCATGGTGGCGGCGCCTCTCGCCGCCCCATCGGTCGAAGTGAAACTGCCGCCAGCGGTCGCGAAGCCGTCAACGACCCCGCCAAAGCCGGTCTACATCTCGATCAAGTCTTCAGGTCAGGTGTTCATCGGCGACAATCGTACGGATGCTCAGACCTTGGGTGATGACCTGACCAAGAGCATCGGTAAGCGCGATCCCACCAAGGAGCGCATCTACATCCGGGCCGATGAAAAGACCCGTTATGGAGCCTTCATGGAGGTGATGAATTCACTTCAGGATGCAGGTTTCTATAGCGTGGCGCTCATTGGCCGGGATGACAATAGCTAAGGGGGTGCTGCATGGCTGACGAACAAACGCCCGAGCATCGCCACTATGATCCGCTGACCTCGGAAGGACCCCGAAAGAAAAAGGGTCTGGGCACTTTTGGTATTGCGACCCTGATCGTCCTTGGCGTTCACGTTCTTCTCGGCGTCTATATGGCGAAGCAGAAGTTCGAAGCGGTGATGAAGGAATACAGCGACGACGCCGTGGACGTGGAGTTGCCTCCGCCGCCCCCGCCGCCGCCGCCGCCGCCTCCGCCGCCGCCGCCGCCGACCAACGCTCCGCCTCCGCCTCCTGCGGTGGTGCAGCCGAGGCCGCCGATCGCGCCGCCGCCGGATGTGACGCCGCCGCCGCCTCTGCCGATCCCGCCTGTGAAGGTACGGGTCGAGCAAACGGCGCCGCCCGTGATCTCCGCCGTGCCGCCGGTTCCTTCGAACCCGCCGGCTCGGGCTTCGGTGGTCACGCGTCCTGACTGGGCCCGCAAGCCCACGGGGGACGACATGGCGCGCTACTATCCCGACCGCGCCCAGCGGATGGAGGTGAACGGCCGCGCGACGATCTCGTGCACCGTGAACGCCAGGGGTACGCTCGAAGGTTGCTCGGTCACGTCGGAAAATCCGGCGGACTACGGCTTCGGCGACGCCGCGATGAAGCTGTCGCGACTGTTCAAGATGAAGCCGAAGACGCTCGATGGCGCCCCGGTGGATGGTGGACAGATCTCGATCCCGATCGTCTTCCAGGTTCCCCGTTAGGGATCCCGGAGACTGATCAAGAAACGAGCGCCCCGGAACTGCGAAGCTTCGGGGGGTTTTCGTATGGCGGGGGCTGTTCGGCGCTTGTTCCGGCTCCCGCGTCCCACTAAACACACTCCCTCGCGCTGCGCCCCCTTTGCTCAGTTGGTTTGAGCGCCGGGTTGTGG
>JACMOF010000526.1 GCA_014378155.1 Caulobacter sp.
GCTTGCGATGGTTCCAAGGTTGCTTGGGCGAAAGAAAAAGGTCGAGCTGGGCCATGTCACGCCTCCAGCGCGCCAACGTCCCTCCTCTAAATTCTACACTCGTTTTCCGCGTTCAGTCAGCAGCGAAAGCTGTTACGCAAAAGTATTGCTGGTCACGGCCACGAGGCCTCCGGCAGCTGGAAGACGCTGTAGCGCTTTCGCCTCGCAAGAGGTGTGACATGCTTAAACGTGTCCGGCTCACCTCAAAATCGAGGCGAGAAAACTCGGTGAGAAACACAGCGCCAAGAGAGGCCTATAGTTTCGCACATTTACTCAGAAGCCAGCGTGTTATGTTGAACCACCGCAACCACGCGACGTTGTGTCAGCATGGCTTTGCATTTCGAGCGCATGGGCGTTGGCCCTCCCCTGCTGATGGTCCACGGCCTTGGCGGAAGCATACGGTCGTGGGACACCATCGCGCCGACGCTCAGCCTTTCGCGCGAGTTGATCCTGATCGACATGCCCGGACATGGTGAGTCGCCGCCGGTCCCGGGACGGCAAACCATGTCCGCCTTTGCCGACGCCCTGACAGACTTCATCGACCGTGAAAGACTTGGCGCGGTGGATCTGGTCGGCAGTTCTGTAGGCGCCCGCCTGGTCCTGGAGCTCTCGCGTCGGGGCGTCGGTCGCCACTGCGTCGCCTTGGACCCGGGCGGATTCTGGCGAGGCTGGGAGACGCGGTTCTTCCAGACCACCATCTTGGCATCTATTCGGCTTGTGCGAGGGCTCCAACCGGTGATGCCGTTCCTTTCGCGCCATTCTGGCACGCGGACACTCCTGCTGGCGCAGCTATCCGACCGACCGTGGGCGCTCGCGCCCGAGATCGTCCTGACTGAGATGCGGACCTTCGCCGCCACCCGGGTTTTCGACGAGGTGGTGCACGAGTTGGCAAGCGGCCCGTTACAAGCTGGAACGGCTTTCACGCCCGGACGCGTGACCATCGGCTGGGGCCGTCAGGATCGTCTTCTCCTACCCCGACAGGCCCACCGCGCTCAGGCCGCTTTCCCGAACGCCAAGCTGCACTTGTTTGACAGGTGCGGCCATTTTCCGCACTGGGATCAGCCCGAAGAAACAGCTCGGATCATAGTTCAGACCACTGACTAGAGCATTTCCCGACCTGACTGCGTCAGGCCGTGAGCTTAATCTTCTGTTTTGACGCATTTTTCTTCACGCGAACCGAAACCACTTCGCTCGAAAAATGCTGAAATTGGCGGTCGGTATGAGGGTGCCTTCCATGATGCGCCTGCGCCGGGTCGCTTCGGTCTGGCGCTCGAGCATGTCCAGGCCGCCCGAGATCACCATCAGCAGGTTGTTGAAGTCATGCGCGACGCCGCCCGTCAACTGGTCGATCGCCTCGATCTTCTGGGCTTGTCGAAGCGTCTCATCAGACCGGTATGTCGCGCCACTTCAAATTTCCCCGCCGGTTTTCGCTGACCCGCCGCTGCGTCGTTTGGGATCTTGGCGAGATCGAAGCCTGGCTGGCGCAGCGCAAGCACGCCGCCCAAGACCCGTCGGCCAACCCCGCCGAAGGTCCCGATGTGCGGATCCGGCGGACGCGGCCGGTGCGGCGGCCTCGATAGGCGATCCTGCCCTCGTCCCGAGCGCCAAGTCGAACGATATTCGGCGTCGGCCCAGCGCCGCGCTGTCTCACGCGTTGTGCAATGAGACAAAAATTGGTCGGGGCGCCGAGGGCTAAGACAACCTCGGCACGTATTGCTCAGGACGAGATTGCTCTTGCAGCGTCTTGATCACCAATCGTGCAGGATCGTGAACGATGAAGCAGTTTGACCGCCGGCAGCTCCTGCGGGGCGTAGCCGTCATCGGCGGAGGCTTGGCGACGGCCAGCCTCCTCCCGACCTGGGCGCAGAGCGCGACGCCGGGCCTGGTCTCGACCCTGCCCACGGTGTCCGGGCAGGACATCAAACTGACCATCGGCCATTCCGAGGTAACGATCGATGGCAAGATGAGCCACGCGGTGACCATCAACGGCACGGTGCCCGGGCCCCTGATCCGCCTGAAGGAAGGCCAGACCGTCCGGCTCTCGGTGACCAACACCCTGGACGAGGAGACCTCGATCCACTGGCACGGGCTGCTCGTGCCGTTCCAGATGGACGGCGTGCCGGGGGTCAGCTTCCCCGGCATTCCGCCCGGCGAAACCTTCGTCTACCAATTCCCGGTCAAGCAGTCGGGCACTTACTGGTATCATAGCCATTCGGGCTTGCAGGAGGCCGAGGGCCACTACGGACCGCTCGTCATCGAGCCGGCCGAGCCCGATCCGATTGCCTATGATCGGGAGCATGTGATCGTGCTCTCCGATTTCGGCTTCATGCACCCCCACCTGATCTTCAAGCGCATGAAGCAGCAGGCCGGGGTGTTCAACTACCAGAAACAGACCCTCGCCAGCCTGATGGCCGGCAAGGACCAGACGCTCCGGGAACGGATGGACTGGGCCAAGATGCGGATGGACCCCACGGACATTTCCGACGTCACCGGCGCGGTCATGACCTTCCTAGTCAACGGCCATGGCCCGGCCGACAACTGGACCGGCCTGTTCACGCCGGGCGAGCGCGTGCGCCTGCGGTTCATCAACACCGCCGCCCAGATGATGTTCAACGTGCGGATTCCGGGGTTGAAGCTAACCGTGGTGGCGGCCGACGGCCAGACCGTGAAACCGGTCGAAGTCGACGAGTTCCAGATCGGCAACGCCGAGACCTACGACGTCATCGTCCAACCCACCGAAAACAAGGCCTTCACCTTGGTGGCCGAGGCGGTCGACCGCTCCGGCATGGCGCGCGCCACCCTGGCCCCACGGGCGGGCATGGTCGCGCCCGTTCCTCTGCTGCGCGAGCGGCCGCTGGCCACGATGAAGGACATGGGCATGGACATGGGAAACATGGACATGGGCGGCATGGACATGAGCAGCCCAGGCGCGATGCAGGGCATGGATCACGCCGCCATGGGTCACAACATGGCGGCCATGAGCCCGCCGCCTGGCATGGCCGCGCCCAAACCGCGCGGCTCGGACGCCATGGGCGACATGGGCGGCATGAAGATGTCGATGCGCGACGGCGCCAATGCGCCGCAGATCAAGCTGGGCCCAGGGGTTCAGACGATCGCGCCAATGCCGATGGATCGCACCGGGGAGCCGGGCCAGGGCCTGGAAAGCGTCGGCCATCGGGTGTTGGTTTATAAGGATCTCATCGCCCTGACGCCAAACCCGGACGTGCGCGCGCCAACCCGCGCCCTGGAAATCCGGCTGACCGGCAATATGGAACGCTTCATGTGGGGGTTCGATGGCCAGAAGTTCAGCGAAACCACCAAGCCCTACGCCTTCGAAAAGGGCGAACGGGTCAGGGTGACGCTGGTCAATGACACCATGATGGCCCACCCCATTCACCTGCACGGCCACTTCTTCGAACTGACCCACGCGCCGGTCGGCTTTGGCCCTCGAAAGCACACGGTCATCGTGCTGCCTGGAGGCAAGGTGTCCTGGGACTTCACCGCCGATCCGGGCGACTGGGCATTCCACTGCCACATGCTCTACCACATGCACGCGGGCATGTTTCAGGTGTTCAGCGTGCGGCCTCTCGAAGGAGCCGCAGCATGAAGCCCGCCGCTTTGATCAGCCTTTTGCCGTTGATGCTGGGCGCGCCCGTCCTGGCCCAAACCATGGACCATTCGATGATGCCAGGCATGCAGATGCCCGCGCCCTCGGCTAAGCCTGCAGCCAAGAACCCGCCAGCCACGAAGCCAGCCGTCAAGAAGAAAGCCGCCCGCAAGAAGGCGGCGGCAAAACCGATGACGGCCAACCCCGCCGTCAAGCCCGCCACGGACGTGATGGCAACGCCGTCGACGGCTAGCAGCGCAGCCGTGGACCCGCACGCAGGCCACGATATGAGCGCGATGACCATGCCCGCCACCTCGGCCGGCCAGGACATGGGCGCGATGCCGATGCCCGCAACCTCCGTCGACCCGCATGCGGGTCACGACATAGGCTCAATGGCCATGCCGGCGATGAGCAAGGACCAGGCCACGGGCTCGATGACTGACATGGGCGAAATTCCCGACACACCGGCGCCGCCCGCGCCCACCGACCATGCAGCCGACAAGGTTTTCGATCCCGCCGCCATGGCCAGGGCGCGCGCGCAGTTGCGCAAGGAACACGGCGGCGGCGTCACCTCCATGGTGATGGCCAACATCGCTGAATGGGCGCCGCGATCGGGCGGGGACAGCTACCGCTGGGAGGGCGAAGCCTGGTTCGGGGGCGACATCAACCGCCTGACGTTCAAATCGGAAGGTGAAGGCGTCAGTGGCGATGGGTTGGACCGCGCCGAGCTTCAAGCCCTGTATTCGCGCAGCGTCGGGCCGTACTTCAATCTCCAGGCCGGCGTACGCCATGATTTCGAGCCCAGGCCTTCGCGGACCTATGCGACGATCGGTTTCGAAGGCCTTGCGCCCTATTGGTTCGAGGTCAGCGGCGCGGCGTTCCTGTCCAACAAAGGCGACATCTCGGCGCGTTTCGAAGGCTTTTACGATCAGCGCCTAACCCAGCGCCTGATCCTCCAGCCGCGCGCCGAACTCAATCTCGCCGCTTCGAACGATCGAGCGACGGGCGTCGGCTCTGGCTTGTCGGACGTCGAGCTTGGCCTGCGCCTGCGCTACGAGATCCGTCGCGAGTTCGCGCCCTACATCGGCGTCACCTATGACCGCAAGTTCGGCAAGACCGCCGACTACGCGCGCGCCGGCGGCGAGGATGTCGAAGACGTCCGTCTGGTGCTCGGCCTCCGCGCCTGGTTCTAGGGTTACCTCAAGGCCTCGTGGATTGGAGATTCCAATGAAACATTCCAGGTCGCTCTTGGCTGCGGCTTTGCTTCTCGCGGCCAGCGCACCGAGAGCAGCATGACCGGGACCTGTAACGGCAAGCCGGTGGACAGGCTGCCGGCTGAAACCATGGCGCTTCGGCATGGCCCCGGGGATGGAAGATCGTTCACATCCATTGGTCCTCGCACGCCGCCAAGCCGAAATAGTTGGGAGCCGCCTCAGTGACGCCGAGGGACGGCCGGCAGCGGGCGCGTAGACGTATCGAGGATCAAATTCAAGATTGACGTCTTGGGCGTCGATCGGTTTGGGGCACTAAACAATGACCGAGAAAAAGCCTCTCGATTTCAAGCGGCACTTTCCGAGCCTGCCCTTTGTCGCGGTGGTGGCGCTGCTGGTCGGCGGGATCGTTGGGGCGGGTCTCTATGCCGGACTCTACAACATCGGCGCTGACATTCCGCACGCCAAGCCGACCTATTGGATGATCCAGAACCTTCGCGATCGCTCCATCGCCGTGCGCGCCGGAAACATCCAGGTCCCGGTCGATCTCAACGATCCCAAACGCATCGCCATCGGCGCGGGCCTCTACACCGGGATGTGCAGCGGCTGCCATCTGGGACCAGGGCTGGAAAAGACCGAGATCAGCCAGGGTCTCTACCCGCAAGCGCCCGAACTCTTCCGCACCTTGGGTCACACCCCGGCTCAGGAGTTCTGGATGATCAAGCATGGGGTGAAGATGACCGCCATGCCGGCCTGGGCCCGCACGCACAGCCACGATCTGATGTGGGACATGGTGGCCTTCGTGCGGCAACTGCCCTCGATGTCTCCCGAGCAGTACCAGGCGGCCATCAAGAGCGCTCCGGAAGATCACGACGCGATGATGCGTGACATGCCTGGGATGGCGAACATGCCGATGCCTGCCGAAAAGCCATAGGTAAAGGGGCGACGCGCGTCTTAGCCCGCCGTGGCTAGCCGATTTTGCGTTCGAGAATTCTCGCGCCGCGGCGAGGGCTTCGACGACAGCGGCGCGTATCATCAGCAGCGACCGGGGCGTCGCTTCCCGGAGAACTCGTCATGACCACCAAGACCACCTCGGACCTGCTAGCGACCATCGCCGCCAGCGCCATGCTCCTGGGCGCATCCCAGGCGCTCGCCCACGCCAAGCTGGTGACCGCCAATCCCGCGCCGAACGCCACGGTCGCCGCCCCAAAGGCGCTGAACCTGAAGTTCAACGAGAAGCTGGAGCCGAAATTCTCCGGCTTCGCGGTCGCCAACGCCGCCGGCGCCGCTGTCTCCGTCAAAACCAAGGTCGCAGCGGACGGCAGGGGCCTGGACGGCGCCTTGGCCGGCCCTTTGGCGCCTGGCGCCTATAAGGTCACCTGGCACGCGGTCACGGCCGATGCGCACCGCATGAACGGCGCCTACACCTTCACGGTGCGCTAGAACCATGATCGAACTGGCCGTCGTTCTGTCGCGTCTGGTCCAATACATCGGAGCGGCGGTTCTGTTCGGATCGCCGCTCTTTTGTCTCTATGGCCTGGCCAGCGGAGGGCTCGCGGGGACCTGGCAGCGGCGCCTGGCCCTGTTCGGCGGCGTGATCGTGGTGGTCGGATCGGCTCTGGCGCTGCTGGCCCAGACCGCGATGATGGCCGGAAGCGCGGCCGACGCCTTCGTCCCAGCCACCCTGACCATGGTCGCCACCGGCACGCAATTTGGCCTGTCGCTGGTAGTCCGCCTGGCCGCAGGTCTTGTCGCGGTCATCGTCGTCGTGACCACTCGGCCTTCACTGCCCCTCTGGTGGGCGGCTTCGGGCCTGGGCGCCGTCGCCCTTGGCAGCTTCGCCTGGAGCGGACATGGCGCCGACGGCGCCGGGGTCATTGGCGCCTTCAAGCTTCTCGCCGACATTGTTCACCTGTTGGCGGCCGGCCTCTGGCTTGGCGCCCTGGCAGCGCTGGCCGCCTTGGTCTTTGGCGCGCGGGCGACGACCGAGGCGCAACTGCGTCAATTGCACCAAGCGCTTGAGGGGTTTTCCGGCGTTGGCTCCCTGGTGGTCGCCCTGCTGGTGCTGACCGGCTTGGTCAATGTCTGGTTTCTCGTCGGACCGAGCCGATTTGGCTCAGCGGCCTCGACGGTTTGGGGCGAGGCGCTCGTAGCCAAGATCGTCGTGTTCGGCTTGATGCTCAGCTTGGCCGCGCTCAACCGTTTCATGCTGACGCCGCGACTGCGGCGGGACATGGCGAGCGGCAGGACGAGTTCCGCGCTCGCCGCCCTGCAGCGCAGCCTGGCGCTGGAGTCCGCAGCCGGATTCACCGTGCTGGCGCTGGTGAGCTGGCTGGGCACGCTGGTCCCGCCCGCCGCGCTGTAGAAACCTTCCCATGATGGATAAGGTCTTGAAACCGAAGGCGATTTGCGAGCCGTTAGGATATCGCGCGCTAGTCTTTCGACGATCATCGGCCTTGGGCCGCGACACCGGGCGATAAGACCATGCCGCTGAACCTCAAATCCCTCACCAGTCTTAGGTTCTTCGCCGCCATGTGGGTTGTGGCCTATCATTTCTGGCCCAACCTTGGCTTGCCCATGCCCGCCGTGATCGCCAAGGGCTATCTGGGCGTGGAGCTGTTCTTCGTGCTGTCCGGGTTCATCCTTTGCCACGTCTATCTGGAGGGCTTTGGCCAAGGCCGGTTTAACTATCGCGCGTTCCTCTGGGCGCGCTTGGCGCGGATCTATCCGGTTCACCTGGCGGTGCTGCTGGGCTTGATGCTGCTGATCGCGGCGGCCGCTCTGGTCGGGATTTCGGCCGGCGATAAAATGCTTGTCTGGTCCTCCCTGCCGGCCCAACTGACCCTCACCCAGGCTTGGGGCTTGTCGCCCCTGGGCGGTTGGAACCATCCCTCCTGGTCAATCTCGGCTGAATGGTTCGCCTATCTGACCTTCCCGGTCTTCGCTTTCGTAGCCTGGCGTTTGGTCAATCGCCCAAGGATGGCCCTGGTCTTGGCGCTGGGCCTGGTCGTCGCGCTCAATATCGGTTTCCAGCACGCCGCTGGCTTCTCCCTGACGCAGGCGACCATCCTGTGGGGCGCCTTGCGGATCGTGCCTTGCTTCGCGCTCGGCTGCGCCGTCTGGCTGTCCTGGCGCGCCGATCTGATCGGCGGCAAGGTCGCGGGTCTGGGCCTTGCCCTCGTGGCACTGGTCGGCGTTGTGGCCGCAGCGCTTCTGCACGCCCCCGACTATGTCGCGGTGGCGCTGTTTGGCGCCCTGATCTTGGGCCTCGCGGCGATCTCCACCTCAGGGTCGTCCTTCCTGGCCCAGCCCCTGCTGGTCTATCTCGGCGAGGTCAGCTTCGCGGTCTACATGGTCTGCATCCCGTGGGAGTCGGTGTTCACCCAGGGACTGGGCAAGGTCTTGGCCCTAGAGGCGGAACACATGCCCATCACCCTGTGGCTGGCTCTCTATATCGGGGTCATTCCCGTGGCCATGGTGCTGCACCATGCTGTCGAGCGGCCGATGCGCACGTTGATGCGCCGCCATGGTCCGCCGTTTGGCCGCGTCGAGGCCGCGCCGGCCCCCGCACCGGCCAATGCCTGATGACGCCGATCCGCGATCAGCCTGGTTCGTTAGGGTGAGCCACAGTGCTCTGTGGCCGGCGCAAAGCGAAACCCCTTGCGTTGTAGGCTCGACATGAACAGCGGCTAACGGCCGCTCTCATCCCACGCTCAGGGGCAGGTGATCTACTGGTGACGCGCTTTAAGGCGTTTCA
>JACMOF010000527.1 GCA_014378155.1 Caulobacter sp.
AGGGGGAAGAGCTCAGGCGCCGGCGCTGGCGCGAAGCTCCGCCCCCTCGCCGCGACAGACGGCGAAGCCTTCAGGTGGGGGCAAGTGGGTGAGCCACCTACTTCCCCTTCAACGCCCGTCCGGTCATCACCGCCCCCGCCCCGTACTTCCCGCGCAGCCCGTCGATCACCGTTTCGTTTTTCAACGCCTTGCGCTCGTCTCCCGCGAAGAAGTCGTCGGCGGCCCCCTCGGCCGGCACGAAGTCCGTCAGCCCCGCGCCGATCAGGCGATAGTGCAAGCCACCCGGCTCGGCGGCCAACAGCTCACGCGCCACCTGAAACAACGTCCGGGCCGTCTGGATCGGCACCGGCAGAGTGCGGCGACGGGTGCGGATCTTGAAGTCCGGCGTGCGCAGCTTGAGGGTAGCGACCCGGCCGGCCACCCCGCCGGCCCGGGCCTGGCGGGCGACCTTCTCGCATAGCGGCCACAGCTCGTCCTCGAGGTCGTCGCGCTTGTAGAGGTCGTCATTGAAGGTGGTCTCGGCGCTGATCGTCTTGCGTTCTTGCTCGGGATCGACCGACCGCACGTCGCGGCCATGGGCCAGGTGATGCAGCCGCAGGCCGCTGGAGCCCAGCACCTTGACCAACCACTTCAGGTCGGCGGCCGCGATGTCGCCCACCGTTCGCAGGCCCTCCGAGGCCAGGCTGGTGACGGTGACCGGGCCGACCCCGGGCAGAATCGACACCGGCCGCGACGCCAGAAAGGCCTCCACGCCGACCGCCCCGATCACGGAGAAGCCACGCGGCTTGTCGAGCTCCGAAGCGATCTTGGCCAGGAACTTGTTGGGCGCCAGGCCGATCGAGACGGTGATCCCCACCTCGGCCTCGATCTCCCGCTGAACCTTGGCCAGCATCACCGCCGGCGGGGCGCCGTGCAGGCGCTCGGTGCCTGACAGGTCGATCCAGGCCTCGTCCAGCGACAGGGGCTGAACCAGGGGCGTCAGGGCCTCCAGCTTGGCCATGATCCGCGCGCTCTCGTGCTTGTACTTGGCGAAGTTGGGCTTGATGACCACGGCGTCGGGGCACAGCTTCAATGCCTTGTACATCGGCATGGCCGAGCGCGGTCCGCTCATCCGGGCGATGTAGCAGGCGGTGGTCACCACGCCGCGCTTGCCGCCGCCGACGATCACCGGCTTGTCGCGCAGGCTGGGATCGTCGCGCTTTTCAACCGAGGCATAGAAGGCGTCGCAGTCCAGGTGGGCCATCGACAGCTGGCCCAGCTCCTCGTGAAAGATCACCCGCGGCGACTGGCAGGACGGACAGCGCGAGACCTTGGCCTCGCCCGTCGCCAGGCAGTCGCGGCACAGGGCTTTCACAAGAAAAGCTTTAGCTCGATGGCCGTCTTGAGCTCCGGCCAGAGATCGATGCGGGTGTGGCGCTCCGGATCGGCAGGGGCGAGGGGGCGAAGGCGTTCGTCGGCCACCATCTGAAAACGGGTGATGGCCGGCGCGCTGGTCGCAACCGAGTCGAGCTGCGGCAGCAGATCGTCGATGAACACCGACGGGCCGCTGGTGCGACTGGCCAGGTCGGCCGCCGACGGTCCCTTGGGGCCGCTGTTGATCACCAGCGGATAGTCGAACCCGTGGGTCTTCAGCCAGCGGGCTCGGGACTGACGGCCGTGCTCGGGGGCGTTGGTTAGAATCACCACGTCGGCCCTGCCCGACAGGTCGGCCAAGGCGTCGGCCGCGCCGATCGCCGGCAGCAGATCGCCAGATCCATCGCGGAAGAAATCATCGAACAGCATCCGCCCGGCGATCAGGTCCAGATGCTCGGTCTCGCCGGGCCGGTAGATGTTCTGGAACAGGGCGTAGCGGTCGAACCGCAGTTCGAAGCCGTGCCGGGCGATGAAGGTCCCGAAGCCGTGCATGAACCGGGCGAGCACCTCATCGACATCGACGATGACGAGCGGCGCATCCGCGCGAACCTTGCAGGTCTGGAGGTCGGTAGAACTGGGTTCCATGATCCAAGGTCGATGTTGGTGAACGCGATTAGCGCGGGCTTAAGGATATTCGTGGCATCTGGAACCCAGAAGCGACGCAAATCCCTCACGCGCCGCCACGGACCGGAATGGTCGGGGTCAGGATGACGAAGAAGGTCCTCATCGTGGAGGATAATGAGCTGAACATGAAGCTGTTTCATGATCTGCTCGAAGCCCAGGGTTACGAGATCTTGCAAACCCGCGAGGGCCTGCAGGCTCTGTCGATCGCCCGTGAGCATCGTCCCGACCTGATCCTGATGGATATCCAGCTTCCGGAGATTTCCGGCCTTGAAGTCACCAAGTGGCTCAAGGAGGACGACGATCTGTCACACATCCCCGTCGTCGCCGTTACGGCATTTGCCATGAAGGGCGACGAGGAGCGCATTCGCGAGGGCGGTTGCGAGGCCTATATCTCCAAGCCCATCTCGGTGTCGCACTTCCTCGACACGATCCGCCGGTTGCTGGAGAGGTAGGCCCGTGAGCGCGCGCATTCTCGTCGTCGACGATATCGACGCCAATGTGCGGCTGCTCGAGGCTAAGCTTTCGGCTGAATATTATCAGGTTTCGACCGCCAGCGACGGCACCACGGCCCTGGCCATGGCGGCGGCCGAGCTGCCCGACGTCATTCTGCTGGATGTGATGATGCCCGGCATGGACGGCTTCACTGTCTGTAAGCGGCTCAAGGAAGACCCGATCACCCGGCACATCCCCGTGGTGCTGGTCACGGCGCTGGATGGCCGCGCCGACCGCATCCAGGGCCTGGAGGCGGGCGCCTCGGACTTTCTGACCAAGCCCATCGACGACGTCATGCTTTTCGCTCGCGTGCGCAGCCTGACCCGCTTCAAGTTGGTGATCGACGAACTGCGCCAGCGCGAGGCCTCGGGCCGCCGCATGGGCGTGATCGCCGGCGCCGCCTCTCGCCTCGACGGCCTGGGCGGCCGGGTGCTGATCGTCGATGACAATGAACGCCAGGCCCAGCGCGTCGCCAACGAGCTGTCGATCGAGCACCGCCCGGTGATCGAGACCGATCCGGCCAAGGCTCAGATCAGCGCCGGCGGGCCGGTCGACCTCGTCATCATCAACGCCGCCGCCAAGAGCTTCGACGGCCTGCGCTTCGCCGCCGGCCTGCGGTCGGACGAGCGCACCCGCCACCTGCCGATCCTGGCCATGGTCGATCCCGATGAGCGGACGCGCCTGGTCAAGGCGCTGGAGATCGGCATCAATGACATCCTGCCGCGGCCAATCGACCCGCAGGAACTGTCGGCCAGGGTCAAGACCCAGATCCAGCGCAAGCGTTACACCGACTATCTGCGCCAGAACCTCGACCACAGCCTTGAACTGGCGGTCACCGACCAGCTGACCGGCCTGCACAACCGCCGCTACATGGCCGGTCAGCTCGATTCGCTGGTCAAGCGCGCGGCCCTGGGCGGCGACCCGGTCGCAGCCCTGCTGATCGACATCGACCATTTCAAGAAGATCAATGACGGCTTCGGCCACGACGTCGGCGACGAGGTGCTGCGCGAGTTCGCCCTGCGCCTGGCCTCCAATGTCCGCGCCATCGACCTGCCTTGCCGCTACGGCGGCGAGGAGTTCACGGTGATCATGCCTGACACCCAGCTGGAAGACGCCCTGCGCATCGCCGAGCGGATTCGCATGCACGTGGCCGGCTCGCCCTTCCGCGTAGCCCACGGGACAGAGTTACTGACGGTGACCATCTCGATCGGTGTTTCGGTCAGCTTTGGCCCCAACGACACGCCCGAGACCCTGCTCAAGCGCGCCGACGAGGCGGTGTACGAAGCGAAAGCCTCCGGACGCAACGCCGTGGTGGGCAAGGCGGCGGCTTAACAGTCGGGGACACGCCCGAGGGCATGTTCCCGACCTTGGATTAAGGCTTCGCCACCAGCCTGATCTCATACAGCCGCGGCCAGAATTTCCCTGTCACGATCAACCGGTCCGTCTTGGCGTCATAGGCGATGCCGTTGAGCACATCGACACCGGCCTGATCCGCGACCGGCAACAGCCCGGTCAGGTCGATCCAGCCCTTCACCTCGCCCGTCAGGGGGTCGATGCGGGCGATGCGGTCGGTCTGCCAGATATTGGCGTAGATCTCGCCCTTGACCCATTCCAGCTCGTTGAGCTGGTCCACCGGCTGACCCTCGTCGGTGACGGTGACGCCGCCGGTTTCCCTGAGTGTCTCGGGATCCAGGAACCGCAGGCGCGAGGTGCCGTCGCTCATGTAGATCTGGTGATCGTCGCGGGTCAGGGCCCAGCCCTCGCCGGGATAGCTGAATTCACCGCGCGTCTCAAAATCGTCGAGACCGTAGACGAAGCCGACCTGGTTCTTCCAGGTCAGCGAGATCAGCCGATCCTTCCAGTCGATGATGCCCTCACCGAAGAATTGGCTGGCGATCGACCGCTCCAGCTGAACCTGGCCGGTTTCGAGGTCGAGCTTGCGGATCGACGAGGCGCCTTCCAGGCCGGTGCTCTCATATAGAAAGCCATTGCGCAGGAAGAGGCCCTCTGTGAAGGCGTGGGGGTCGTGTGGATAGGTGCGCACGACCGCGTAGCCATAGACTGGAGTCGCGGCGCGCGCCTGCGGCGAACAGGCGCTCAGCAGGGTGGCGACAAGCCAGACAGCGAGAAGCGGGAGTTGGCGCATGGCCCAGCTAGGCCTTCCTTAGGCGGCGAAAACAAGACGGGTCGCGAAAGAGAGGGGCAAAGAAAAACGCCCGACCTTGCGGCCGGGCGTCTATCCTATCGAAAAGGGTGGCAAGACCTACTTGATCTTGCCTTCCTTGAATTCGACGTGCTTGCGGATGACCGGATCGTACTTCTTCAGCACCATCTTTTCGGTCTTGGTGCGGGCGTTCTTCTTGGTCACGTAGAAGAAGCCGGTGTCCGCCGTCGAGTTCAGGCGGATCTTGATGGAAGCCGGTTTGGCCATGGTCGAATCCCTGCGATGGTCGCGCAGGTCCCTACGCGGTCGAAATAAGAGGCGCGGAACATACTCACCGGCGGCGCAAAGTCAATTGCCGTGAGCGGGCAATTCCTCCCCCTGTGGGGCAGGTTTCGGCGAAGCCGACGGAGTGGGGCGTGATCGGACGATGGCCAGCTTACGGATCTTCGATCCCGAAACTCCCCCCGCCGGTCGCTGCGCGACCACCTCCCCCACGGGGGAGGGGCTTGATCACAGATAGGTCAGCTGCCGCGCCCCGCGCAGAAACCGCATGAACGGGGCCGGGCGGCCAGAATCCACTAGGCGCTGCTCCACTTCATGAACGACGAAGCGGGTGATGTTGGGGAGGTCCAGGGCCCGGGCCTCGTCGAAGTCGAACCAGCCGATCTCGTCCAACTCGCCGCAGTCGGGCTGGCGCTCCAGGCTCAGCAGGGCCGAGGCCGGGGCCATGAAGAACCGCGCGTCGAAACGCCGCGTGCGATAGGGCGGGGTGATGGCGCGGGCCACGAAGGCCAGGGAGGCTAGGTCAGGGAGAGCGCCCTGCGCCAGGAACGGCCGCCAGGCGCCGGCGCCTGGGCGCGCGGGCGCGGCCTTGGCCAGCAGCAGGCCCGTCTCCTCGAAGGTCTCGCGCACCGCCGCCAGGGCCAAGGCGCGGGCCAGGCGGGCCGGCGAGGGGTGGCGCGGCTCCAGGGTCAGACGGGCGGCGGCCTCCGGCGCCAGTTCGGTCGCCGAGGGCGCGGCGTAGTCGCCGCGATCGACCCGACCCCCGGGGAACACCCACTTGTCGGCCATGAAGGCCAGGCCGCGATTGCGCCGGCCCATCAGCAGCTGGGGCTTGGGGCCCTCATCGCGGACAATGATCAGGGTCGCGGCGTGGCGCGGCTTCAGCGGTCCGGCGTTCGCGTCGCGCACGTCGCCGTCGTTGCGGGTGTCGAATTTGGCCTCGATCGGCTCATCCATGATGGGGAGCTTAGTCTCGATGCCGCGCGGCGCCAGCCGTCCGTAGCGGCAAGGGTTCGGATTGGGGACATGCCCGTGGGCGTTTCCCTACCAACATCTCCCGCGCTTGACCCTCATCCCCCGTCCGCTCAATCTCGCGCCGCAATCGAGGAGTCGGGGGATGGCCATGTTCGCACGTGTTTCGGGACTGGCGCTGGTCGTCACCCTCTCGGCGGGATCGGCCTTCGCCGCGCCCTCCACCGCCCAGGTCGCCGCCGCCGCCAAGGCCGTCCAGCCGAAGGTCGTGGCTTGGCGACGCGACATCCACGAACACCCCGAACTGGGTAACCAGGAGGTCCGCACCGCCGCCCTGGTGGCCAAGGAACTGAAGGCCCTGGGCTTCGAGGTCCGCGAGGGCGTCGGCCGCACCGGCGTGGTCGGCGTGCTGAAGGGCGGCAAGCCCGGCAAGGTGGTGGCCCTGCGCGCCGACATGGACGCCCTGCCGGTCCAGGAAAAGACCGGCCTGCCGTTCGCCTCCAAGGTCACGGCCCAGTGGGAAGGCAAGACCCTGCCGGTCATGCACGCCTGCGGCCACGACACCCATGTGGCCATGCTGCTTGGCGCGGCGACCGTGCTGGCCGGCATGAAGGCCGAGATCCCTGGGACCGTGGTGCTGATCTTCCAGCCCGCCGAGGAAGGTTCGCAAGCCGGCGAAGAGGGCGGCGCCCTGCTGATGATCCGCGACGGGGCGCTGGACCATCCCAAGGTGGACGCCATCTTCGGCCTGCACATCGGTCCCGCCGACGCCAACCTGCTGAATTACCGGGCCGGCGGGTTCTATGCCGGGTCCGAGCGGATGACCATCACCGTCAAGGGCAAGCAGACCCACGGGGCGCGGCCCTGGGCCGGCGTCGACATGGCCAGCGTCGCGGCCGACATCATCCAGGCCTTCAACCAGCTGTCGGCCCGCCAGATCGACGTCGCCGCCTCGCCCACCGTCCTGACGGTCGCCACCATCAACATGGGGGTGCGCAATAACATCATCCCCGAAGACCTGGTGATGACCGGCACCCTGCGGACCTTCAACCCGCAACGCCGCGCCGACGTCATCGACAAGGTCCAGAAGACCGTGGCCGCCATCGGCGAGCGCTATGGCGCCAAAGCCCAGGCGGTGTTCACCCAGCCCTATCCGGTCACCTATAACGACCCGGCCCTGTCGGCCTTTATCAAGGCCAGCCTGGAAAAGGCCTCGCCGGGCAAGGTCGACGACCAGGCGGCCCTGGTCACCGGGGCCGAGGACTTCTCCCGCTATGGCGAGAAGATCCCGGCGGTGTTCGTCCAACTGGGCGGTCGGCCAGCGTCCGTGCCGGCGGCGACCGCCCCGGCCAACCACTCGCCCTATTTCGATGTGGACGAAGCGGTGTTCGAGACGGGCGTGAAGGCCGAGGTGCTGATGGCGCTGGATTATCTGGGACGCAAATAACTGGAATCCTTCTCCCGCAAGGGGGAGAAGGAAGAAGAGCTACCGCCGCGTGCCCCGTCGAACCCCCTTGGGCAGCCCCCCGCGCGGCTTGACCGGCGGGCGCGATCGCACGCCAAGCCTGGGCTTTGGAGCCTTGGGATCGTTCGGCAGGGCGTCGGTCAGCATCTCGAACAACAGGCCGCCGGTCACCGGCGTGGCCTCGCGCAGCTTGACCTCGACGCGCAGTCCCAGCGGGAAGCGCTTCCCGGTGCGCTCGCCGACCAGGGCGTGCATGCGGTCGTCGTGGACGAAATATTCTTCCCCCAGCGTCGAGACCGGCACCAGGCCGTCGGCCCCCGTCTCGTCCAGCTTCACGAACAGGCCAAAGCGGGTGACGCCGGTGATCCGTCCACTGAAGGTCGCGCCCACCCGGTCGGACAGGAAGGCCGCGATGTAGCGGTCGGTGGCGTCGCGCTCGGCGGCCATGGCCCGGCGCTCGGCGTGGGTGATGACCTCGGCGGTATCCTTGATCTGCGAGATGTCCTGGTCGGTCAGGCCGTCGTCGCCCAGCTTCAGGGCGCGGATCAGCGCTCTATGGACGATCAGGTCGGCGTAGCGGCGGATCGGGCTGGTGAAGTGGGCGTAGCGCGCCAGGTTCAGGCCGAAATGGCCCAGATTGTCGCTGGAATAGTGCGCCTGCATCTGGGTGCGCAGGACCACCTCGTTGATGATCGCCGCGTGCGGGCTCTCGCGCGTGTCGTCCAGCAGCTTGTTGAAGCGCGCCGTGGTTGGGGCCTCGCCCTTCGACCACTTGACCTCCAGGGTCTGCAGGAACTCCACCAGGCTCATGACCTTTTCCTGGCTCGGCGTATCGTGAACCCGGTAGATCAGCGGCGTGCGCTTGGCTTCCAGGCTCTCGGCGGCGCAGACATTGGCCTGGATCATCATCTCCTCGATCAGCTTGTGGGCCTCGAGGCTGGGGCGGCGGGTGATCGAGGCGATCTCGCCCTCTTTCGTGATGATGATCTTGCGCTCGTCGCTCTCGATGCCGAGCGGCGAGCGTTGTTCGCGGCCCTTGCCCATCAGGCGGAAGGCGGCCCACAGGGGCGCCAGGATCGGGTCCAGCAGGGGCGGGCCCTTGTCCGCGTCCTGGCCCTCGGGCGGCGCCACGCCGTCGATGGCGGCCTGGGCCTGCTCGTAGGAGAGCTTGGCGGCACTGCGCATCAGGCCGCGCACGAAGCGGTGGCTCTTCTTGCGGCCCTGGTTGTCGAACACCATCCGCACGGCCAGCGTGGCG
>JACMOF010000528.1 GCA_014378155.1 Caulobacter sp.
CCATGTCGCCGTGCAGCAGACGCACGCACTGGCCGTCCTTCAAGTCGATGGCGGGATAGAGGATCATGGGCGCCATTCCAGGAAGTTGGCGAGCAGGGCGAGCCCCGCGGCTTGGGATTTTTCGGGGTGGAACTGTACGCCGGCCACGTTGCCCTTGGCCACGGCGGCCGTGAACGGGCCGCCGTGATCGGTGGTCGCCAGGACGTCCTCGGGGTTCGAAGGCGTCAAGGCGAAGGAGTTGGCGAAGTACATGTGGGCGCCGTGCTCGACGCCGGTAAAGAGCGGGTGGGCATGGGCGAGCGAGATTGCGTTCCAGCCCATGTGCGGGATGGTCAGGCCGGGGTCGTGGGGTTCGAGCTTCTTCACTTCGCCGGCGATCCAGCCGAGGCCGGGGGTGACGCCGAACTCCAGGCCCCGCGAGGCCAGCAGCTGGTGGCCCACGCAAATGCCCAGGAACGGCGCGCCCTTGCCGTGCACGGCCGCGTTCATCGCCTCGTAGACCCCCGAGGCGTCGAGGCCAGCGCGGCAAGACGCGAAGGCGCCCACTCCGGGCAGCACCACGCGGTCGGCGGCGGCCACGATGGACGGGTCGGCCGTCACGACGATGTCAGCGTCGATGGCGTGACGGCGGGCCGCCTCGCGCAGGGCCTTTTCGGCCGAGCGCAAATTGCCCGACCCGTAATCGATCAGGGCGACGGTCTGCATGAGATCAAATTCCCTACAGCACGCCCTTGGTGGAGGGGGCCAGGCCGCCGGTCTTGGGGTCGATCTCGACCGCCTGACGCAGCGCCCGGGCCAGGGCTTTGAAGCCGCTTTCGGCGACGTGGTGCGTGTTGTCGCCGTACAACGTCTCGAGATGCACGCAGGCTCCCACGTTCATCGCGAAGGCGTGGTGGAATTCCTTGAACAGCTCGGTGTCCATCTCGCCGACCTTGGGCCGCTTGAAGTCGACCTTCCAGATCAGATAGGGCCGGTTCGACAGGTCGATGGCGCAGCGCGTCAGGGTCTCGTCCATCGGGATATAGGCGTGACCGAAGCGTCGGATGCCCTTGAAGCCATCCAGAGCCTTGTTTATCGCCAGGCCCAGCACGATGCCGGTGTCTTCCACCGTGTGGTGCATGTCGATGTGCAGGTCGCCAGTGGTCTCGACCTTGAGGTCGAACCCGCCGTGGCGCGCGAAGCTCTCCAGCATGTGGTCGTAGAACCCGATGCCGGTCGAGATCGTCGAGGCGCCGGTCCCGTCGAGATCGATCCAGACCCGGATCTGGGTCTCTTTCGTCTCGCGGACCACTTCAGCGGTGCGGGCCATGGTCGTCCTTAAATTCCGTTTTGGGCCGCGAGATCCCGCAGGCTGACCTGCGGGCGCGGACCGTAGTGCGCGATGACCTCGGCGGCGGCCAGGGCGCCCAGCTGTCCGCAGACGGGCAGCGGGTGGCCCTGGGAGAGGCCATAGAGGAAGCCCGCCGCGTATTGGTCGCCGGCGCCGGTAGTGTCTATGACTTTTTCGACGGGATAGGCCGAGATTTCGTGCAATGCCCCGCCGGAGGCCACCACCGAGCCGTGTTCGCTGCGCGTGACGGCGGCGATCTCTACCTTGCCGGCCAAGGCCTTCACGGCGGCGTCGAAGTCGGTGGTCTGGAACAGGGCGCAGACTTCCGAGGCATTGGCGAAGACGATGTCGCACTGGGTGTCGATGAAGCCCAGCAGGGCCTCGCGGTGACGCTCGACCACGAAACTGTCGGACAGGGTGATGACGATCTTGCGCCCCGCGCCATGGGCCAGGCCGGCGGCCTTGGCGAAGGCGCGGCGGGCTTCCAGCGGATCGAATAGATAACCCTCCAGATAGACGTACTGCGCCGCTTCGATGATCGCCGGGTCGACGTCGGCGGCGGTCAGCTCGACACAGGCGCCCAGATAGGTCGACATGGTGCGCTGGGCGTCTGGCGTGACATTGATCAGGCTCTGGGCCGTCGCGGGCCCTTCCGCCAGGGGCGGGGTGTTGAAGGTGGCGCCAATGGCGCGCATGTCGTGGGTGAAGACGCGGCCCAGCTGGTCGTCGGCGACCTTGCCTATGAAGGCGGCCTTGCCACCAAAGCTGGCGATGCCGGCCACGGTGTTGCCCGCGCTGCCGCCCGACGCCTCGATGCCCGACGCCATCACGTCATAAAGGATAGAGGCCCGCGCCACGTCAATCAGGGCCATCGAGCCCTTGACCAGGCCTTGTCGCTCCAGGAAGGCGTCGTCACACTGGGCGATGACATCGACGATAGCGTTACCGATGGCGGCGACGTCGTAGAGGGCGGTCATAAAAGGTCTTTTCCGAAAGGGCGACGCGCGCGGAGTACCGGATCGGGGCGCGCAAGGCAACGCGAGCCTTGCCCGAAGGATCGTGTCGCTCTACCGCCAAGGGCATGACCGACGTTCTGATCCTCACGCCCGCCGCCGACGAAACCCTGTTCGCCCACGCCTGGACCCCATTGTTCGAGCGTCTCGCGGCGCCGCTGCGGGCGCGCGGCCTGGACGTCGAGCACGCCAGCTGGGTCGAACCGCTCGACCCGGCCCGAGCCCGCGTAGTGTTGCCGCTGCTGACCTGGGGCTATCATCTGCGCGCGCCGCTGTGGTTCGAGCGGCTCGACGCCCTTGAAGCCACTGGCGCGCGCCTGGCCAATCCAGTGTCGGTGCTGCGCTGGAACACCACCAAGACCTATCTGGCCCAACTGGCGGCGAAGGGCGCGCCGGTGGTGCCGACCATCGCTCTGGATCGCTTGTCGCTCGAGGACCTGGATCGGGCTCGCGAGGTGTTCGGCGTCGACGTGCTGGTGGCCAAGCCGCAGATCTCCGGCGGATCGCAAGACACCGTTAAGCTGCGCCACGCCGACGGTTTGACGGGCTGCACCACTGGTCCGGCGCTGATCCAGCCGTTCCTTCCGGCGGTGAGCGAGGAGGGCGAGCTTTCGCTGTTCTATTTCGACGGGGTGTTCAGCCACGCGGTGACCAAGGTAGCGACCGGCGGCGACTTCCGCGTCCAGCCGCAGTTCGGCGGCCAGGTCAGCGGCGTCGCGCCCGAACCCGAGGCGCTGCACGCGGCGGCGATGGTGCTCAAGGCGGCCGGGACGCAGTTGACCTACGCCCGGGTCGACCTGATCCGAGGTCTGGACGGTACGCCCCAGCTGATGGAGCTGGAGGTCATCGAGCCGGACCTGTTCCTGGGGCACGCCCATGATGGCGGCGCGGCGTTCGCGGCGGCGGTGGTTAAGGTGCTCTAGCCCACTGACTTTCCCCCACCTGGCGGCTTCGCCGCCTGTCCGCCCCATAGGGGGCGGAGCTCGAAACGCGGGGCTCTTCCCCCTCTGGGGGAAGACGGTCGCGAAGCGACCCTTAGGGGCAAGTGTTCGCCGCTTAGGCGCCCAGAAACAGCTCCCGCGACGGACATAGATCCGCGATCCGGCACACCTCGCACTTCGGCTTCCGCGCCACGCAGACATACCGCCCGTGCAGGATCAGCCAGTGATGGGCCCGGGTCTTGTAGCGATCCGGCACGACCCGCATCAGATCGTCCTCGACCGCGTCGGGCGTCTTGCCGGCTGACAGCTTCAGCCGGTGCGAGACGCGGAACACATGGGTGTCGACGGCGATCGCCGGCTCGATATCCAGTTCATTGAGCACCACGCTGGCGGTCTTGCGGCCCACGCCGGGCAGGCTTTCCAGAGCCTCGCGGTTCAAGGGCACCTCGCCGCCATGATGGTCCATCAGGATGCTGGCCGAGGCGATGACGTTCCTGGCCTTGGTCCGGTAGAGGCCGATCGAGGCGATGTAGCCGATCAGGCCTTCCTCGCCGAGCGCCAGCATCTTGGCGGGACTGTCTGCGACCTGGAACAGCGGACCGGTCGACTTGTTGACCTGAACGTCCGTCGCCTGGGCCGACAGGGCCACGGCGGTCACCAGGGTGTAGGGGTTGGAATAGTTGAGCTCGGTCTTGGGATGGTCTTCCAGGCTTTCGAACCGCGAGAACAGCACCTCGATCCGCGCGCGCTCGGCCGGCGTTAGGCGCTTGGCGACAGGGCGTTTTCTGACGAACGGCTTGGTGGACGCGGGCTTGGCCATGGGCGGCGACCATGCCGTGATGCGCGCCTCTCGCCAAGCGTCGGGGCCGCCCCTAAATCAAGCCCATGTCCGCGCCGCTATATCTTGACGCCGTGATCAAGCCCAACCGGTCGATGAACCGGCAGGGTCTCTATGTGCTGCTTGGCGTGCTGACCGCCTTCAACCTGATGGTGGGGATCTTCCTATTGATCCTGGGCGCCCCGCCGGTGCTGCCGTTCCTGGGACTGGACGTGCTGGCCATGGGCCTGGCCCTCCGCGCCAGTTTCCGCGCCGCCGAGCGTTCAGAGCGCGTGCGGGTCACGGCCGAGGCGGTGACCGTCAGCCGCGAGGACGAGAAGGGCGCCCGCGTGATCTGGACATCGCCCACCGCCTTCACCCGGGTCGGCGTCGAGCAGGCGGGCGAGCACGAGGCGCGGGTGCGGCTGATGATGTCGCGTCGGCGCCTGACGCTGGCCCGGGCGCTGAGCCCGCTCGAGCGTGTCGATTTCGCGCGGGCGCTGGAGCGGGCGATCCTCGACGCCCGGGCCGAACGCTATCGCTAAACGGCGCAAGAACCGGGCGGACGGCGGCGGCGGGGCGCACTATCTTCTCGCCATGCCGCTCGATGTTTCCCCCTCCCAAGCTATCGCCCATCTGACCGAGCGGTCGGCGGACTATGATCGCATGGCCAAGGCCCTTTCCTGGCTGGCCGACCGCTGGCAGGAGCGTCCGTCGCTGGACGAGGCCGCCGACGCGGTCGGCCTGTCGCCATTCCATTTCCAGCGGGTGTTCAGCCGCTGGGCTGGGGTCAGCCCCAAGATCTTCGTCGCCGCCATCGCCCATGCCGAGGCTCGGCGATCGCTGGAGCAGGGCGTCAGCGTGCTCGACGCGGCTTATGACGCCGGCCTGTCCGGCCCTTCGCGCCTGCACGACCTGTTCATCGCCCAGGAGGCGGTGACGCCGGGCGACGTGCGGCGTCGGGGCGAGGGGCTCCATCTGGCCTGGGGCTGGGCGCCGACCCCCTATGGCAAGGGCCTGTTCGTCATGGCCCCGCGCGGCCTGGCCGGCCTGGCCTTTTCCGATGGCGACGATGAGGCGACCTTCGCCGATATGCACCGGCGGTTCCCCCCCGCCGACTGGCGCCGCGATGACGAGGCCTCGGCCCGCACGGCGGTCCACGCCTTCGCCGGTGGTGACCAACCCCTGCCGGTGGTGCTGATCGGCTCGCCGTTCAACATCCAGGTCTGGAAGGCCCTGTTGCGCATCCCTGCGGGCCAGACCGGCAGCTATGGCGAGATCGCGGCCTGGGCGGGCAGTCCGCGCGCCTACCAAGCCACCGGCGGCGCGATCGGCGCCAACCCTATCTCGCTGCTTATCCCTTGCCACCGCGCCATCGCGAGGGACGGCCGGCTGACCGGTTACCATTGGGGGTTGGGTCGCAAGGCGGCGATGCTCGGCATGGAGGCCGTCGGCGCGTCTTTGCGGTAACGCTTGGCGTCGTTACTGCGGAGCTTCAGCGGGTTCCCTTGGCGGAAGCCCCAACTAGGAGAATGCGCCGCTTAACGATGATTGAACTGGGGCGGAGAAACCCATGTTGAGCCTGCGTCAACGCATACGCGACGTCGTTGCGCCCCTCATCAAACTCAGCGGCAAGCTTCTTCACCGAAGCCCCGACCTGACCCCCGAATGCCAAGCCATGCTTCGGGAAATGGCCATCGGGCCGCCCAGACACTCGCAGTGGAACGAGCTGCTGGCCTTCCGTGACCGGCGGTTCCGCGAGGCCTACCGAGGCGACTTGGTGACGCCGGCTCAAACCCGCGAAGAGAACTGGTCCCTGTCCGAGATCGGACTGGCCAGCCTCCTCACGCATAACGAGCCGCCGCGAATCGTCGATCTGGGCGCGCAAGGCCCGGGGCGGCCGGAAAACACCCAAACCTTCCCGTCGAAATTCGCCTGACGCGCAGCGCGCGCGCCTAGAGCATTTCCCGACCTGACTGCGTCCGGCCGCGAGCTCTAATATTTTGTTTTGACACGTTTTTCTTCACGCGAACCGGAACCACTTCGCTCGAAAAATGCTCTAGAGGATGAACCGGCTGAGGTCTGCGTTCGCAGCCAAGGCGCCGATGCGTTCCTGCACATAGGCCGCGTCGACCGTGACCGTCTCGCCCGAGCGATCGCCCGCGCTGAAGCTGATCTCCTCGACCACCTTCTCCAGGATCGTCTGCAGCCGCCGGGCGCCGATGTTCTCGACGGAGGCGTTGACCGCCACGGCGGCGTCGGCCACAGCGTCGATGGCGTCGTCGGTAAACACCAGGGTCACCCCCTCGGTCAGGATCAGCGCCTGGTGCTGGCGGATCAGATTGGCTTCCGGCTCGGTGAGGATACGGCGCAGGTCATCGCGCGTCAGGCCCTTCAGCTCGACACGGATCGGCAGGCGGCCCTGTAGCTCCGGCAACAGGTCGGACGGCTTGGCCACGTGGAAGGCGCCCGAGGCGATGAACAGGATGTGGTCGGTCTTGACTGGTCCGTACTTGGTCGAGACCGTCGTGCCCTCGATCAACGGCAGCAGGTCGCGCTGAACGCCCTCCCTGGAGACGTCGGCGCCCCCGCGCTGACTCGAAGACGCCACCTTGTCGATCTCGTCCAGGAAGACGATGCCGTGGTTCTCGGCCAGTTCCAGGGCCTCTTGCGTCAGGGCCTCCTGGTCGAGCAGCTTGTCGCTTTCCTCGGCGATCAGCGGCGCGTGGGCGCCGGCGACCGTGGTCTTGTGGGTCTTGGTGCGACCGCCGCCGAACGATTTCATCATCTCCGACAGGTTCAGCACCGAGGCGCCCGGCTGGCCGGGGATCTCGAACATGCCGGCTCCCGCGCCAGTGTCGGCCAGCTGCAGCTCCACTTCCTTGTCGTCCAGTTCGCCGGCTCGCAGCTTCTTGCGGAAGCTTTCGCGGGCGGCGGTTGATCCGGGGCCTGTCAGGGCGTCGAGAATGCGCTCCTCGGCCGCCGCCTCGGCCTTGGCCTTGACCCCGGCGCGGCGCGTGTCACGAACCATGGCCAGGGCGCTTTCCACCAGATCGCGGATGATCTGATCGACGTCGCGGCCAACATAACCGACCTCTGTGAACTTGGTGGCCTCGACCTTCAGGAACGGCGCCTGGGCCAGCTTTGCCAGCCGGCGGGCGATCTCGGTCTTGCCGACGCCGGTGGGGCCGATCAGCAGGATGTTCTTCGGCGTGATCTCGTCGCGCAGGTCGTCGGGCGTGCGCCGGCGGCGCCAGCGGTTGCGCAGCGCCACGGCGACAGCCTTCTTGGCCTCCAGGTGGCCGACGATGTAGCGGTCGAGTTCGGAGACGATCTCGCGGGGGGAAAACTCGGTCATCAGAGGCTCTCCACCGTCAGATTGCCGTTGGTGTAGACGCAGATCTCGGCGGCGATGGCCATCGAACGTCTGGCGACATCGTCAGCGGTCAGGTCTTGGTCGATCAGGGGCTTGGCGGGCGCCAAGGCGTAGTTGCCGCCCGAGCCGATGGCCGCCACCGAACCGCCGCCGGTGCTCTCGCCGGGTTCGAGCACGTCGCCCACGCCGGTCACCGTGAAGATCGAGTCCGCGTCGGCCACCAGCAGCATGGCCTCAAGCCGGCGCAGATAGCGGTCGGTGCGCCAGTCCTTCGCCAAGTCTACGCAGGCGCGGGCCAGCTGGTCGGGATACTGTTCCAGCTTGGCCTCAAGCCGCTCGATCAGGGTGAAGGCGTCGGCCGTGGCCCCGGCGAACCCGGCCACGACCTTGCCGCCGGCCAGGCGGCGGACCTTGCGGGCGTTGCCCTTGACGACGGTTGGGCCCATGGAGACCTGTCCGTCGCCGGCGATCACGGTCTGCCTGTTCTTGCGCACCGCCAGAATGGTCGTGCCGTGCCAATCTGGAAAAGAGTTGGCGGGGAAAGAATTGCTGTTTTTCATGTCCCGCATCTGGCGAGGCGCAGCAGAGATATCAAGCGCGATGAGCTTTTCACCGGCCGAAGTCGAACGCTATGCCCGCCATCTGGTGCTGCGCGAGATCGGCGGGCCGGGCCAGCAGAAGCTGAAGGCCGCGCGGGTGCTGGTGGTCGGGGCCGGGGGCCTGGGCGCGCCGGCCGCGCTCTACCTGGCCGCCGCCGGGGTCGGAACC
>JACMOF010000529.1 GCA_014378155.1 Caulobacter sp.
CCTCAGCGTCATCGCTCCGATCGACATCGACCACCGCGAATTCCTCGGCGACACCCTGTCAGCCATCGCCCAGGAGAAGGCCGGGATCATCAAGCCGAACACGCCCGTCGTCTCGGCCCGTCAGGCCGAGGAGGCCGAACGGGTCGTCGAGCGCGAGGCCGATCTCGCCGAGGCACCCCTGACCCTATTGGGCCGCGACTTCGACGCCTGGAACGAGCGGGGTCGGCTGCTGGTGCAGATGCAGGACCGCCTGCTGGACCTGCCGGCCCCCACCCTGCCGGGTGACCATCAGTTCGCCAATGCCGGCCTGGCGGTGGCCGCGATCCTGGTTCTGAACGACCCGCGCATCGACGAAGCGGCCATAGCCCAGGGCGTCGCTGGCGCGATCTGGCCGGCCCGCTTCCAGCGGCTGACCGCCGGCCCCCTGGCCGAGCGCGCCAAGGCGGCCGGCGCCGATCTGTGGCTGGACGGCGGTCACAACCCCCATGCCGGCCAGGCCGTGGCCCGGGCGCTGGGCGACCTGGCCGCCCGGGACGGCCGCCCCGTGGCGCTAGTTGCCGGCCTGCTGGCCAACAAGGACGCCACGGGTTTCTTCACGCCGTTCGCGCCGTTGAAGGCCAAGGTCTTTTCGGTGGCCTTCGAGGGTGGCGCCGCCGCCAGCGCCGCCCAGACCGCTGCGGCCGCCGAGCTGGCCGGACTGCGGGCCTGCGCCTGCGACAGCTTGGGCGCGGCGCTGGACAAGGCGCTAGCGATCGAACCGACGCCGCACGTGCTGATCTGTGGGTCGCTGTACCTGGCCGGCGAAGTGCTCGCGATGAGCCCGGAGACCTGGCCGACCTGATCCCCTCTGCCCTTCCGCGAGAGGGTAGCCTCGCGCAGCGAGGTCGGGTGAGGGGTTGTTGATCAGACCAGCCGCGAACTGCGGTGCGGCCCCTCATCCGTCGGCCTTCGGCCGCCACCTTCTCCCGCAAGGGGAGAAGGAAATCAGACCAGGATGTTCAACAGCGAGCCCGGACGCAGGACCTTTTGCGGCGCCTCGCTTGGCTGCACGAACGGCCTCGCCGGGGCCTGACGTTGCGGCTGGGCCTGGGTCTGCAGCTGGACGGCGATCGGCGGGATGGCCGCGCGGGTCGGCGCCGCCTCGGCCACGGCCGCCTGGAAGAACGCCGCCGCGCGCGAGCCGCCAACGCCCGTCGAGCCCTGGGCGGGTCGTTGCGGGACGGGCTGCAAGCCGGCAGGGCGGATCGTACTCATGAGCGCGACTCTATCATGGTTAATGCAAAGTCGGCGAGCATGGTCAACACGCGGTTAATGGTCGCGGTTCTGAGTGATCTTTCAGTGCAGTTTGGCCAGCAAGTCCTGGACATTCGCGTCGGTCAGCGGCCCGCTGTGCTTGGCCAAGACCTTGCCATTCTCCCCGACCAGGAAGGTCTCGGGCACGCCGGTGACCCCGAACTCGATCCCGGCCCGGCCGTTGCGATCGACCAGCTTGACCGCGAACGGATCGCCCAGTTCGGCTAGGAACGCCCGAGTGCGGGCGGGATCATCCTTGTAGGCCACGCCGACCACGGTCACGCCGCGCGCCTTCAAGGCCATCAGCTGCGGCTGCTCCACGCGGCACGGGGCGCACCACGAGGCGAAGAAGTTGATCAGGCGCGGGCCGGCCACACCTTGGCGAGGGGGCGCATCGTGCACCGCGACCAGGGAGCCGTTGTCGAGATCGGGCAGGAACAGGGCCGGAACCGGCTTGCCGACCAGGGCGTGCGGCTGAACGTGGGGGTCGTGCTTCAACGCGTAGCCGGCGAACAGCACGCCCAAAGCGATCAGCACAATCAAGGGTGTAAAGCCGATCCAGCGCTTCACGACGGATCCACCTCGCGGCGAGCGTCGCGCAGGGCCTGCAGCCGCTGGGCCTCCCGTCGCCAGCGGCGAGCAGAGATCAGGCTGTCGGCGATCATCCAGACGAAGACGATGGCCGTCAGGGCGAAGGCTGGCCAGAGGTAGATCGCGTATTTGCCGGCGTCGAAATCGAACTGCATGCCGCTAGCCCTCCGCCGCCTGCAGCGCCAAGGCGCGGGCCTTGCGCCGCCAGACACCGGCGCGGATCCGCACCAGCCACAGCGCCCCGAAGGCCGCCAGATAGGCCAGGGTCATGATCAGCATCGGCCAG
>JACMOF010000057.1 GCA_014378155.1 Caulobacter sp.
AAAATGCGTCAAAACAGAAGATTAGAGCTCGCGGCCTGACGCAGTCAGGTCGGGAAATGCTCTAGCTCGGACCGCTGCGGTCATGATCCGCATCTGGAGCGGCGGGCGAGCGGCGCTCCAGCCTTCGACGAACGGCTATTCGCCCATGAACCGGTAGCCGATGCCGGCCTCGGTGAGGATGATCCGGGGGTGGGCGGGATCGGCCTCCAGCTTCTGGCGGACCTGGCCGACGAAGACCCGCAGGTACTGGGTGTCATGCATGTGGGCCGGCCCCCACACCGAGACCAGCAGTTCCTTGTGGGTCAAGACCTTGCCCTGTCCCTGGGCCAGGCGGGCCAGGACCTCGTACTCTCGCGGCGACAGCTTGACCACGTCGCCCGCCTTCTTGACCAGCCGCTTGTCGAGGTCGATCTCGACGTCTCCGGCCCGATAGAGGCCGCCGTGCCCGGCCGAGCCGCGTTGGCGCAGCGCCACGCGCAGGCGGGCCAGGAACTCACCGATGCCGAACGGTTTTTCGACATAGTCATTGGCCCCGCCGTCGAGGGCGGCGATCTTCTCGATCTCGCGGTCCCGGGCCGACAGGATCAGGATCGGCCCCTCATAAAAGGCCCGCGCGCGCAGCAAGACCTCCTTGCCGTCCATGTCGGGCAGGCCAAGATCGAGCACCACCGCGTCGGGCGACAGCACGGCGAGGGCGCGCAGGCCGGAATTGCCGTCGTCGGCGCGCAAAGGGTCATAGCCGGCCGCCATCAGGGCCGGTCCGAGGAAGCGGTGAATCTGGGGTTCGTCGTCGATGACCAGGATGCGTTGGCGCATGGTTTACAGAAGGTCCTTGGGCGTATGGATCGCCTTGGGCAGGCTGATCAGGATACGCGTGCCCTTGCCGTCGTGGATGGGACTGGCCGCAGCGATACGCCCATTCATGGCGTCAACGAAGCCCTTGGCGATCGACAGGCCCAGACCGACCCCGCCGGTTCGATCGGTCGGCTCCTCCATGCGGCGGAACTTCTCGAACACCCGCTCCAGCTCGCCCGGCGGAATTCCGCGGCCCTCGTCTTCGATGCTGATGACGACATTGCCTCGGTCCTCGTAAGCAGCCATCTCGATCTGAGCTCCGGCCGGGCTATAGGCGATGGCGTTCTCGAGGATGTTGACCACGACCTGTTCGAGCAGGCTGGCGTCGGCGCGGACCAGGCTGAGCTCGGCCGGAAAATCGCGGGTCAGGGGCCGGCCGCCCAGGCGGCGGGTAACCCGCTCGGCCGCCGCGCCCAGAACGTCGCGCACGTCGATCCAGTCGTTGCGCAGGCGCAGCGCCCCGCCCTCCAGCCGGGTCATGTCCAGCAGGTTGGCGACATAGCGGTTGAGCCGCTCGGCCTCTTCGCGAATGCTGATCATCAGGTCGGCGCGGACCTCAGGCTCCAGCTTGTCGCCATAGTCGGTCAGGGTGCTCGAAGCGCCCAGCACCGTCGACAACGGCGTTCGCAGATCGTGGCTGATGGAATTGAGCAGGGCTGAGCGAAAACGATCGGCGCGCCGCAGGGTCTCGGCCTCCACGGCTTCGGCGGCGAGATCCGCACGCTCAAGCGCGACCGCGCCTTGGTCCAGCAGGCCCAGCAGCAGGCGCTCGTCATCGGACCCCAAGGCCATGGCCCCGGCCTCCACACCGGCCACGCCCGCGCGGCCGCGCATTCCGTCCAGCGCCCAGAAGGTCCATTCGGCGTGCGGCAGGGTCGAGGTGCCAAAACCCGCGACCTCGCCACGCTCCCAGGCCCAGCGCGCCGCCGCCATCGGGGCGGCGCCCAGTGGCTCCAAGGACGGCGCGCCGGCGGCGGGGAACAGGTCGCCATCCTTGGGATAGAACACGACGGCCTTGGCGCCGGCCGTGGCCGCCACCTGGTCGGCGATGGCCTGGGCGACGAGCTGACGTCCCGTCGCGCCAGACAGGGTCCGGGCCGCCGCCAGCAGGGTGGCTATGGCGGCGGCACGGCGTTGGGAGCCGCGCGCCTGGTCGCGCACCCGGCCCGCCAGGCCACCGGTCGCCAGGGCCACGGCCCAAAACACCACCAGGGTCAGGAAATCTGTCGGCGAGCCGATGGTCAGGCTGTAGCGGGGGGCCAGGAAAAGATAGTTGTAGACCAGGAAGGCGACCGTGGCCGCCGCCAGGGCAGGCCGCAAGCCGTGCATGACGCCGGCGGCCAGGACCGCGGCCAGGAAGATCATGCCCAGATCGACGCGGTCAAAAGCGGTGTCCAGACCCCAGGCCACGAGCGTCGCGAGGCCGACGAAACCCGCGCCGGTCAGATAGGCCATCGCGTCGAGTCGGCGCTTGGCCGGTCTCTCGACGGCGGCTTCGCCTTGGCCATGGGCCGCCTCGGTGACGACATGGATCGCCGCGCCGCGCGCCTCGCGCAGCAGGGCCGCCGCCAAGGACCGGCCGAGCAGCTCGCTCAGCCGACTGCCGACCGACTTGCCGATGACGATCTGGGTGACGTTGTTGCGGCGAGCATAGGCCATCACCGTGGAGACGATGTCGACGCCGGTCATGACGACGGTCGATCCGCCCAGTTGCTCGGCCAGCTTCAGGGCGTCGCGTAGGCGGGTGACCGCCAGGGGCGAGGGACCGGAACGGTCGCTGCGCTCGACGTGGGTGACGGTCCACGGGGCGTCCATCATCATGTCCGACAGCCGCCGGCCGGCCCTGACCAGCGCGCTGGACATGGCGTCGCCGCCGACCAGGACCAGGATCCGCTCGCCCGCCGCCCAGGGGCCCTCGACGCCCTTTTCGCGCATGGCGGCGACCAGCTGATCGTCCACCGTCTGGGCCGCGCGCCGCAGCGCCAACTCACGCAGGGCCGTCAGGTTCTCGACCTTGAAGAAGTTCTCCGAGGCCAGGCGCGCGGTCTCTGGCACATAGACCTTGCCCGCCCCCATCCGCTCGCGCAGTTCGTCGGGGGTGATGTCGACAACCTCGATATCGTCGGCCCGCGACAGGGCGCTGTCGGGCACCGTCTCGCGCTGGCGCACGCCGGTGATGCGCTGGACGACATCGACCAGGCTTTCCAGGTGCTGGACGTTCAGGGTGGTCCAGATATCGATGCCGGCGGCCAGCAGCTCCTCGACATCCTGCCAACGTTTGGGATGGCGCGATCCCGGCGCGTTGGAGTGGGCGTATTCATCGACCAATAGCAGCTTGGGCTTGCGCGCCAGGGCCGTGTCGAGATCGAACTCTAGATGGGTCCGCCCCTTGTGCTCCAGGGGGCGCCTCGCCATGACCTCCATGCCGCGCAGCAGGCTTTCGGTCTCACGGCGGCCATGGGTTTCGACCAGGCCGATCAGTACGTCCTGGCCCTCGGCCTTGCGGCGGCGGGCCGCCTTGAGCATCTCGTAGGTCTTGCCCACGCCGGGGGCCATGCCGAGAAACACCTTGAGGCGCCCCCGGCTCGCCTTGTTGGCGGCGGCCAGGAGCGCCTCTGGATCGGGCCGGTTATCCTCGGCGTGTCTAGGATCCTCAGTCGGCAAGGACTAGCCGCCTTTCGCGTCGAGCGCCCGATTGACCGCCAGGACATTGACCCGTGGCTGGCCGACAAAGCCCAGCAGCCGGCCCTGGGTGTGACCGTCGATCACGGCCTGGACCTGGGCGACGCTCAGGCCCCGCGCCTTGGCCACGCGCGGGGCCTGGAAGCGGGCATTGGCCGGTGAAATGTCCGGATCCAGGCCCGAACCCGAGGTGGTCACCGCGTCGGCGGGAATGACCACGCCGGGGTTTTCGGCGCGCAGGGCGTCGGCGTCGGTTTTCTCGCGCGCGATCAGCTTGTCGTTCAGCGGACCCATGTTCGAGCCGCTGGAGGCCGAGGCGTCATAGCCGGCGGCCGACGGGCGGGGGTGCAGGTATTCAGGCTTGGTGAAGGCCTGGGCGATCAGGCACGAGCCCACCACGGTTCCCTTGGCGTCCTTGACCAGGCTGCCGTTGGCCTGGGCGGGAAACGCTGCTTGGGCGACCCCTGTCACCGCCAGCGGATAGGCCAGGCCCAACAGGCCAAGGAACAGAACCGACGAGACGATGGCCGGACGAAGATGCGAAAGCATGACGGTCTTCCTTCCTAGAAGGCGGCTTTGAGCGTGGCGACGGCGCGGCTGTCATAGAGCTTGCCGAAGTCGTGCTGGTCGGTGTCGATGTAGCGCAGGTCGAGGGCGAGCTTGTCGTTTATGGCGTAGGCCGCGCCCAGATTCCAGGTCGTGTAGTCTCCCGAGCCCTTGTAGCTCTGGCGACCCAGCGCGCCTGAGACGCTCCATTTCTCGGCCACGGGGTA
>JACMOF010000530.1 GCA_014378155.1 Caulobacter sp.
AAACCGTTTCTTTCAAAACGACCCAACCAAACCACCAAGCCAGCTTTCTAACCAACCCAGAAATCCGGAGCGCCCTTCTAAAGAACAGCGCCAATCCAGTCAACAAAGAATTTCAAAGAAACCCTCAGAAACCGTCTGAAGAAACCTCAAAAGCTCTTGCGAACTCTTTCCAGTTACTCCGGAGCCGCGCTTTCTAGTGAAAGCAAAACTCCGTGTCAACTGACTGTTTCCTTCCCAGTCGATGCTCTGGCCGAGGCCGTTGCGAAGGACAAAGGACGGGGTGGCGGAGCCCTTGAAGACAGGGTCTTCGCAAATTCGTCACCGAGCCGGCTGAGGCCGCAGAACTTAGCGATCCACCTTCCCAAATGCAAGGCCGCAAGGCCCTGGATCGGTCCGGCGAGCGTCAGCCCCGAAGCGAGGGCGGTGTTTAGCCATCGCTTCGGAGAGTCGCAACCGCAAAAGCGACCTGATCAATCGCACCTATCCCTTATCTGTGCGCGGATCTGTGCATGGTTTCGCGCCGCGCCCGCAGGCCGCCGCTTGCGCCCTGCCCCGCCCTGGCTTCATAGACCCGTGTAATCAGGAGTCTTCGCGTCCATGCTGTCCCAGAAAGCTCGCTACGCCCTGCGCGCCATGATCGAACTGGCCCGCGAGAGCGGCCAGGTCACGGCCGGCGAGCTGGCGGTGCGGGCCGATGCGCCGCGCAAGTTTCTGGAGGCAATACTTCTTACATTGGCGCGCAAGGGCCTGGTGACGAGCCGGCGCGGCAAGTTCGGCGGCTATCTACTGGGGCGCGCCGCAGAGACCATCAGCTTCGCCGAGGTGATCCGGCTGGTCGACGGCCCCCTGGCCCTGGCCCCCTGTGTCAGCCGCACGGCCTTTCGCCGCTGCGAGGATTGCCGGGATCTGGCCACCTGCTCCCTACGCGAGGCGCTGCTGCGGGCGCGCGACGCCACGGCGCAGGTGCTGGAAGGCTATAGCCTGGCCGACGCGGTCAGCGGCTCGGGGGCCGAACTGCTGGGCGAGGCGGAGCGCTGAGGCGCACGGCCTCTCTCTAATATTGCGCCCTCTATATAGAGGGCGCGCCAGTGGCCCTTCGAAGCCGTGGTCAGCCGGCCGCGATATAGGCCTTGAGGCCGTCGGCCTCAGCCTGGGTCTCGCGGATCTTGTACTTTACCAGGTCGCCAATCGAGATGATCCCGGCCAGGCGCTGGCCCCTGCAGACTGGCAGGTGGCGGATCCGGCGATCGGTCATCCGCTCCAGCAGGGCGTCGACCGTCTCCTCGGGCTGGGCGAAGACCACGTCGCGGGTCATGCAGGTCGCGATCGCCCGGGTCAGGGCGCTGGCGCCCTCCTTGGCGATAACCCTCACGATGTCGCGCTCGGAGAGAATGCCGGCGATCGTCTCGTCTTCCTCGAGCACGACCATCGCCCCGACCTTGCGGGTGTGGAGCAGCGCCGCCGCAGCGCCCACCGTCTCATTGGGCGAGGCGGTAAACACAAGGTCGCCCTTGTCCTTCAGGATCTGAGAAACCAGCAAAGCTTAATCCTCCCTGCGATATCTTTGTTTTGTTGAGCGTCCTCCAAAGCGCGCTTCAGATCAATGGGCAGCATCAATGTCGCAGTTTCGGGTCTCCGGCCGCCTCCGGGCTTTACCTTAACGAAATCGCGAGACCTTGGGGGTTAGGTCGAACGTTGTCCGATTTTGGCACGAGGGTTGCTTAACAGCCCCGTGTCGACATTCGCGGAGCTTGAGATGGTCGTTTCCATGAAAAAATTGCCGGGTGGCATGGGTGCTTTGGGCCTTTGCTCGGCTGTTTTGACCCTGGCCGTCCTGCCCCTCGGCGCTGGCGCGGCCCAGGCGCAGACCTTGGAAACCAATTCCGCCGCCTTCAACGCCGGCTACGGCCGTCTGGCCGGCTCCGAAAACCACGTCGTCCAGTATTCCACCCGCGACGCCAACGGCAATCGGGTCATCGTCGATGGCGTTATGCTGACCGGCGCGGACCAGAGCGTCTATTCTTCTGGCCAATCGACGGGCTCGCTCGACAGCTATTCCGGGGTTGGGGGCCTCGGCGGCTACGGCAGCTCGACGGCGATCGGCAACAATCTGACGGTCGTCACCCAAGGCAACAACAACACCGTGATCGTCAATTCCAACCAGATCAACAACGGCAATATCAGCGCCGGAACGAATGTCGGGACATCGGGCAATGGCCAGTAAGCGCCTCCTCCTCCTGCTGGCCAGCGCCTGCGCGGCGCTGAGCGCCTGTGGCAGCGTGCCCACCCCCATGGGCAACGGCAATTACGCCACGCCGATCGGCACGGCGCCGGTGACGGCCAACCCCACGCCCTACACGGCGGGCCTGGTGTGTCTGGCGCAATATGCCCGCGCCAACCGGGTGGTCGCCCCGCGCGTCGCCATCGGCCGCATCGCCGACTATACCGGCAAGGAGGAGTCTGACGGTTCGGGCCGCAAGGTCACCCAGGGCGCGTCCCTGCTGGCGATGACCGCCTTCGCCAAGGCCGGCATGCCGATGGTCGAGCGCTTCGACACCTCGGTGTCGGAATATGAGCTGAAATACGCCAACAACAAGCTGATCTCCGACAACCCCAAGCCCGGCGCCGACGCGCCGGCCGAGTATCGCAAGATCCTCGCGGGCCAGGTCCCGGGCTCGGACTTCTACGTAGCCGGCGGGATCACGGAGCTGAACTACAACATCCGCTCGGCCGGCGTGGACGCCTATGCCGGCGACAAGGACACCGACGGCCTGAAGGGCAATTTCAAGCGCCGCGTGTTCGTGATGAACATCGCGCTGGACCTGCGCCTGATCAACACCCGCACGCTGGAGGTGGTCGATGTGATCTCCTACCAGAAACAGGTGGTTGGCCGCGAAGTCAGCCTCGGGGTGTTCGACTTCCTCAATGGCAACATCTTCGACATCTCCGCCGGTCGCGGCGCGCTGGAGCCCATGCAACTGGCCGTGCGCTCGCTGATCGAGCGGGCGGCGATCGAGATGAGCGCCAACCTGTATGGCATGCCTGGTCCGCAGACCTGCCTGAGCTACGACCCCTATGCCGGCAACACCGTCGGCGCGACCGGGGCCTTCGTGCCCGCCTACAACAACCTGGGAACCAACAATGCGCAAACCCGCGAAGACCCGTCTCGCTGGAATGATCGCAGCGATCCCAATGTGCGTGGCGCTGGGCGGAGTCGCTACTAGCCAGACCCTGCCCAGCCAGGGCTCGAACGACCAGCTGAACCTCGGCGCCATCAACGCCGACCAGACGTTGAACGTCGTCACGGCTGACGAAGGCGTCACGGCGACCACCACGGCGGGCGCCAACAGCTTTGGCATGACCCTGAACGGGGCCGACGGCGGCCTGACCTCCAACCAGGACAACCAGGGCGCCGTGCTGGCGCATGGCGTGGTCAACGCCTCGGGCTCGCTGGGCGACAGCAGCAACATCAACACCACGGCGGTCGGCAACAGCGGCACGG
This sequence comes from Caulobacter sp., assembly GCA_014378155.1. GTDB lineage: Bacteria > Pseudomonadota > Alphaproteobacteria > Caulobacterales > Caulobacteraceae > Caulobacter. The sequence continues at coordinate 3,503 of JACMOF010000530.1, forward strand.
CCCTGGCGGCCGGCGGCACGCTCAGCGCCTTCATGGTCCAGACCAATTACGGATCGGTCACCGCCCGCAGCCAGATCGAGGCCGAGAGCGCCCTGGCCGGTGACGTGATCGAAAGCACCCAGGCGGCCGGTAACAGCCAGGGCCTGTTGCTGGTCAATGGATCGATGGGCGCGCGGGTGAGCCAGAACAACCAGGCCGACGTCGCCGCCGACGGCGGGGCGATCATCCAGTATGTGGCCGGCATCGCTGTCGTGGCGGGTACAGCGGCCGGCAACAATATTGACCTGACCGGGGCCGACCAGTCGGCGGCCCGCGTCATCACAGACCAGAACAACGTCGCGGCCAATGTCACGGGCACAAAGTTCACCGCCTATGGCAACAGCAACCTGACGACCACGGCGGCCACCGCCTCGGGCAACAACCTCAACGCCTCCAACGAGGGCCCGCTGCTCGACGTGGCCAGCCACCAGTACAACACCGCCTATGTCCGGGCCCAAGCCGAGGGTAGCTCCTACGCGTTCGGCGGGGCCCAGGCCACGGCCTATGGCGTGGGCAATTCGGTCTTGGCCGGCAATACCGGGCCGGACCTGGTGCTCGACAACAGCCAGGTCAATGACGGCGGCGGCGTCGAGGTGATCGCCAGCTTCACCGGCGACAACGGCTATGACGCCGGATCCAGCGCCACGGCGGTGGGTAACGCGGTCAGCGGCTATGTCTGCAACCAATGCAGCGGCACGATGAGCGCCACCAACAGCCAGTCCAACAATGTCGATATCAGCGCGCGCTCGACCGTGTCCCTGACCGGCGCCGCCCGTTCGGTGGTCGGCGTCTCGTCGGCCATGGGCAACAACGCCAGCTTCTCGGTGACCAGTCCGGGGTACTAGTCCTCCCCCCTGCAGCGCGTCGGCCCGACTTTCCAGGAGTTCGCGCCGAGCAGGTTCGCGCGATGCGCGGCGGCGATTCTGTCCGTCGTATACTCGAAATGAACATCAGTCCGGACGCCACAGTCGCGAGCGGCGCCGTGGATTCAAGACGCGGCCCCAATGTCTTTACCGTCGTCCTTGACCAGCCATTCCCCCATCATACCCAAGTCGAGGTTAAGGCGCTTCCCGACTTCGGGCCGACCCTTTCCCCGGAAACGAGCGAGCGCGTCGGCCGAGACGTGCTGAGATTATTGAGAGCGATCACCCGTGTGTGCAAAGGGTCAGGCGCTCCGCTACCCTCGCACCTCTGAACTGATCGACCATCGGTCCGCACCGGGTCGAAAAGCGGCCCCTTCAGTTCGGCCGCCCCTCCGCCACCAGCTCGAACGCCGCGTCCAGCGCGTCGTCGTTGGGCGCCTCGCCCCGCTTGAGCGCCGCGTCGAGCACGCCCTCCAGCGAGCCCCAGACAAAGGCCAGCTGCTCCAGCACGGCCGGCAACCGCTCGGCCTCGAACCCGGGATAGAGGTCCTCGACCAGCCACAGGCCGGTGAAGGGGTCGAAGCCGAAGCGGCAGCCGATCAGGCGGAACTGGGCGCGGGCCACGGTCTCGAACAGGGCGTCCAGGGTGCGGGCCTGGTCGAGGTCGGCGCCGTCGAGCACCTGGCAGCGCACCTGCAGCCAACCGTTCTGCGGGAACAGGTAGAAGGCTCCGCCATCCTCGGCGCCGGAGACTTCGAGGCCATTGTCGATCTCGGCGACGCGGTAGCCGGCGGCATGGCAGGCGGCGGCGATGTCGTGGAGGTGGATCTCAGACATGAGCCTGTCCTTACTTAAATCCGCTCATCCCGGCGAATGCCGGGACCCAGATCCCATGGCGGTGTGACTGATTGGAGGGGCTCGGAGCCCGTGGCGTCAGCCTCAAAGCCATTCCATCCGGGCCCCGGCCTTCGCCGGGGAGACGGAAGATAGATCGCCCCCTTATGACCGATAGTCCCCGTTGATCGCCACATATTGCTTGGTCAGATCGCACGTCCACACCGTGGCCGTCCCCTTGCCGACGCCGACATCCACCGACACCTCGAACTCGGCCTTTTTGACGTAGGCGCTCATCGCCGCCTCGTCATAGTCGGCCGAGACGAGGCCGTCGCGGGCGGCGTAGAGGTCGCCGAAGCGGATGCTGATGCGCTCTCGGTTGATCGGCTCGTCGGCGCGGCCGACGGCCATGGCGATGCGGCCCCAATTGGCGTCCTCGCCGGCGAAGGCGGTCTTGACCAGGGGGCTCTCGGCGATGGTGCGGGCGATCTTGCGGGCCGAAAGCGGGCTTTCCGCGCCATTGACGGTGATCTTGACGAACTTGCTGGCGCCCTCGCCGTCGCGGACCAACTGCAGGGCCAGGTCGAGGAGGACGGCCTCCAGCTTCTCGCGGAAATCGGCCAGGCGGCGGTCGCCCGCCCGGTGGATCTCCGGCGCGCCCGACTGGCCAGTGGCGAACAGCAGCAAGGTGTCGTTGGTCGAACGGTCGCCGTCCACCGTCACGCAGTTGAAGGTGGTGCGGGTGTAGAG
>JACMOF010000531.1 GCA_014378155.1 Caulobacter sp.
GAGTTCCTCAAGCATGGCCGAGGTGTTCATCAACACCAGTTCGTCGTCATCGACCGCCAGAACGACCAGGGAGCCGATCTCGTCGCGATGAAGCGCTTCCAGATTGTCGGTGACGACGCGTTGCTGGTCTTCGGGGCTGGCTTGCCGCAACCACAATTCCACGGCCGTGCCTTCACCGAGCTGGCTATGGAGGATCAACCGGCCGCCGGACTCCTCGACCAGGCCATAGACCATCGAAAGCCCCAGGCCCGTGCCCTTGCCTATGCCCTTGGTCGTATAGAAGGGCTCCGTGGCGCGAGAGGCCGTCTTGGCGTCCATGCCCTCGCCCGTGTCGGTCACGGTCAGTCGGACATAGCCACCCGGCGCTAGGCCAGCGAGCACTTGCTGGTCGATCCTTTCATTGGTGGCCTCGATCCTGACCAAGCCGCCTGTCGGCATCGCGTCCCGAGCGTTAACCACAAGGTTCAGCAAAGCGTTTTCGAGCTGGTTGGCGTCGGTGAACGCCCAGGCCAGGTCGTCCGGGAACTGGGTTTGCAGATGGATGGACGGCCCTATGGATCGCTGTAACAACCCCGTCATGCCTTGCACCAGGGTCGCGATGTCCACCGCGCGCAGCTGCAATTCCTGCTTTCGCGCGAAGGCCAGCATGCGCTGCGTCAGCGCCGCGCCCCGCTCGGCGCCCTGGATCGCGTTGTCGATCAGCGGCGTGATCCGCAGATCGACGGGCAGTCGCTTGCGCACCAGTTCCAGACTGCCCAGCACCGCCATCAGCAGGTTGTTGAAGTCGTGCGCCAGGCCGCCGGTCAGTTGGCCGATCGCCTCCAGTTTCTGGGATTGGAACAGGGCTTCGCGCGCATGGTCCAAGGCGCGCTGAGTGTTACGCCGTTCGGTGATGTCGCGCGTAATCTTGGCGAATCCGATCACCCGCCCGCGGTCGTCACGGATCGCGTCGATGACCACATGCGCCCAGAAGCAGCTCCCGTCCTTGCGAAGCCGCCACCCCTCCTTTTCGAACCTCCCGTCAGCGACGGCGGTCCGCAGCGCGAGCTCGGGCCCCTCCGCGAGACGGTCTTCCTCGGTGTAGAAACGCGAGAAATGGTGACCGATGATCTCATCGGCGGCGTAGCCCGTGATCCGTGCGGCGCCGGCGTTCCAGCTGGCGACCTGGCCGTCCGGATCCAGCATGTAAAGGGCGTAGTCGGTAACGCCTTCGACCAGCAGCTTGAATTGCGCCTCACTGCTGCGCAGGGCCTCTTCAACCGCTTTGCGTTCCGTCAGGTCGCGGGTGATCTTGGCGAAGCCCACCACCTCGCCAGACGGCAGGCGGATCGGGTCGATGACAACGTGGGCCCAGAAGCGGCCACCGTCCTTGCGCAGGCGCCAACCCTCCTGCTCGAACCGCCCCTCGGTGGCCGCCTGGTGCAGCGCGCGGGCGGGGACACCGGCCTCGCGATCCTCGGGGGTGTAGAATTGGGAAAAGTGCTGGCCGATGATCTCGTGCGGCTGGTAGCCCTTGAACCGTTGGGCGCCGGGGTTCCAGCTACTGACGCGGCCGTCCCGATCGAGCATGTAGACGGCATAGTCGGTGATTGCATCGACAAGAAGCTTATAGCGCCCGTCGTCGTCTTGCGACGCGATGCTGTGGGACTGTGGGTCCACTATTCGCCCCCCGGGTGGGTCCACTATTCGCCCCCCGGCGCGCAAAGGTACACGAGACGCACAACGGTAAAGCGGCGTGATTGGTTCCGCCGCCGCCGTCAGGCCCGCTTGGCGGCCGCCTTGCCCAGGCCCATGACCGCGACGCGGAAGGCCTCGCCCCGCTGCTCGAAATCGGCGAACTGGTCGAACGAGGCGCAGGCGGGCGATAGCAACACGATGGCCTCCTCGC
>JACMOF010000532.1 GCA_014378155.1 Caulobacter sp.
GACGACATCGGCCAGCGACCACATGGAAAATGCCTTGAGCGCCAGCAGGACGCGCGCGTTGCCGCGCTGTCCCACGTCCTGAAGGACCGCGAGGTTGCGACGCACCGCGATCTCGTCGACGACGAAGGCGGGCGACGGGACGCGGTTCAGGTCGAAGCGGGCGAAGGCACCGGCGTCACCGGCTTGGGTCTGCATCGCCATCAGAAGGCCAGAGGGGCGTCCAGGTCCTGGACCTTCCACGGCAGGCCCTGGGTGTTCAGCATGTCCATGAACGGATCGGGATCCAGCTGCTCCATGTTGAACACGCCCGCCCCTTTCCACTGGCCGGTCAGCATCAGGGCGGCGCCGATCATGGCGGGCACGCCGGTGGTGTAGCTGACGGCCTGGTTGCCGGTCTCGGCATAGGCCTCTTCGTGGTCGCAGATGTTGTTGACGTAGACCGTCTTCGCCACACCGTCCTTCAGGCCCGTGGCGATCGTGCCGATATTGGTCTTGCCCTTGGTCAGCGGACCCAGCGACGACGGTTCGGGTAGCAAGGCCTTCAGGAACTCGATCGGGATGATCTCGCGGCCCTGGAACATCATTGGCTCGATCGAGGTCATGCCGATGTTCTGGAGCACGTCGAGGTGCTTCAGATAGCTGTCGCCGAATGTCATCCAGAAGCGGATGCGGCTGATCTCGGGATAGAATTTCGCCAACGATTCCAGCTCCTCATGATACATGAGGTACATGTTCTTCTCGCCGACCTGATCGAAGTCGAACACCTGTTTGTGGGTCAGGGCCGGGCCCTCGATCCACTGGCCGTTTTCCCAATGACGCGACGGCGCGGTCACTTCGCGCAGGTTGATCTCGGGATTGAAATTAGTCGCGAAGGGCAGGCCCGTGTCGCCGCCATTGCAGTCCAGGATGTCGAGCGTGTCGATCCGGTCCAGCAGGTGCTTCTTCGTGTAGGTCGTGAACACCGAGGTCACGCCGGGGTCGAAACCCGAGCCCAACAGGGCCATCAGACCGGCGTCCTTGAAGCGATCCTGATAGGCCCACTGCCATTTGTATTCGAACTTGGCCTCGTCGCGCGGCCCGTAGTTGGCGGTGTCCATATAGTTCACACCGGCCGCCAGACAGGCGTCCATGAGGTTCAGATCCTGATAGGGCAGGGCCAGATTGACCACCAGGGCGGGCTTTACCGCCTGGATCATCGCCGTGGTCGCGGCGACGTCGTCGGCGTCCAGCGCTGCGGTGTCGATGGCCACGCCGGTGCGCTGTTTCACGGACTCAGCGATCGCGTCGCACTTGGACTTGGTGCGGCTCGCCAGCGTGATGTGCGAGAAAATCTCGGCGTTCATCGCCATCTTGTGGACGGCGACAGAACCCACGCCGCCTGCACCGATTACCAGAACCCTGCTCATCTGGGCCTCTCCTAACGCCGAATAACCTCTGGCAGCATAGCCGCCTGTCATGGGGGCGGGGGTCTTATCACGACCGAAGGCCTGCTAACCACCCATGGCGGACCCGCAACCTGGCTCCGCCCCCGTTCCCTAACGCCTGAATTCGCCTCGCGAGGGCCTTCCCCGACGATCCAGGCGCATTTCCAAGGATGACGACCATGTGCGACGCATCCACGACAGCGCCCTGTGGTTAAGGCGCGGCGTAATGGCCCAAAGGCGTTAATCTGTTCGACTCACGGCCAGCGCGACTCGCATACTGAGCGCGACGATTCGTAGGGATTTCGAATGCGAAGGCTGATGCTGGCGCTGCTGACCGGCGCCTATCTCTGTCTGGCTCTGGTGACGTCCCTGGCCCTGTGGCGCATGGGCGCGGCGCCCTCTGTCGGCCTGGCCGCCTTCATCGGCGCCATGGGCCTGTGCTTCGCCGTTCACGCCGTGATCGCCGGCGCCCTGCAAGGCGCGTCGCTGCGTGTCGACATCGAGACCATCCGCGAGGCCCACGGCATCGTGCTGGAACAGGTCGAGAAGATCGACGCCCGCATCACCGGCCTGCTGGAAACCGTCGTCGACGACGCCCAGCGCCGCTCGGCCGAACTGACCAGCGAGGTCCACCAGCTGGAAGACCTCGTCGCCCAGATGAGCGACCGGCTGGAGCACCAGCTGACCTATCAGGTCGAGGTCGCCCGCGCCGAGCCGCAGCGCCGCTCGCCCCAGTCCAACGCCCTGCTCGAAGTGGTCCAGGACGCCCTGGCCGAGAACCGCGTCGACCTCTATCTGCAGCCGGTCGTCAGCCTGCCCCAGCGCCGCACGGTCTTCTACGAAAGCTTTTCGCGCCTGCGCGACGAGACCGGCCGCATCATGATGCCGGCCGAATATCTGGCCGTGGCCGAGCCCGAGGGCCTGACCGCCGCCATCGACAACCTGCTGCTGTTCCGCTGCGTGCAGATCGTCCGCCGCCTGGCCAAGCAGGATCGCAAGGTCGGGATTTTCTGCAACATCTCGCTGCCCAGCCTGGCCGACGAGGCCTTCTTTGCCCAGTTCCTGGAGTTCCTCCAGGTCAACAAGGACCTGCACGGCGCCCTGATCTTCGAACTGGGCCAGGCCGCCTTCAACGAGCGCGGCTCGGTCGAGGCCCGCCACATGGCCCGTCTGGCCAGTCTTGGGTTCCGCTTCAGCCTCGACAAGGTCACCGACCTGGACCTGGACTTCCAGGACCTGGCCCGCGCCGACGTCAAGTTCCTGAAGATCGGAGCCCAGCTTCTGCTGGACCAGTTGGAAGAGCAGGACGGCAAGCTGGTGATCGCCTCCCTGCCCGACCTCAACGCCCAGGACTTCGCCGGCCTGACCCGTCGCTACGGCATCGAGATCATCGCCGAGAAGGTCGAGCACGAGCGCCAGGTGGTCGACGTCCTGGAACTCGACATCGGCTACGGCCAGGGCCACCTGTTCGGCGAACCCCGCGCCATCCGCGACGCCGTCCTGGCCGAGGCCGACCCGCCGCAAGACTTCATGCGCGGCGCCCTGCGGCGCCGGGCGGGGCGGTAGGTTAAGCGGCTAATCTGGGATGTCGAAGTTGATCGGCATCACCAACGGAGCATCGACCTGGATGCCGTCAATGACTTCGGGGCTATAGAAAAGAGCTACGCTCATCTTCATAGCGGCATCGCCGAAGCCATAGTCGGCAGGGGTCTCCTCGGTCACTTGGCAACCGTCCAGATGCTCCTCCTTCACACCTAAACACGTCAGAACGACTCGGCCATCCAGCTCCATGCGCTGAGCGCGAGCGGGATAGTATTGGCTGATATCGACCTTCGTCGGCAGCGGGGTAAGCGGCCGATAATCAATCACTTTCGCGGGGACTGTGGGCGAGACAATCGGGGCCGGGGCGATAGAAGGCGCGGGAAACGGACCCGTCGAAAGAAGGAGTTCAACGGTGGAGCCAACCGTCGAACGCCCTTCATCCGTCCAAGGCTGCACCGCGATGAGGCGGAGGTTCGCCAAGGCTAGGCGCGCGACTTCAGGATCGGCCGGCACAGACTTTATCAGGTCACAGGCCTCAAGTTTGCCGGCCACGGCCACGCGACATCGCAAATGTGCTTGCCCTTGAGCAACGCCGGCGGGTTTGATTGAGGCTCCGGGCGAAGCCGATGCCACCTGACCAACCCGGCGCGGCCGCCCCACCAGGCCATCGAAGGCGACAGTGAAAGCTTGGCGAATGTCCCAATTTTGCGGCGCCACGCGAAAAAGGCTGGTTAAGCCGAGCGCGGCTCGTCCGAATCCTTCGCTCGGCGAGGTCTCGGCGACCGCTCGACAGTCGGTCAATCCGCCCGCTCGGCTCACCGCGCAATCGAGTCGAGCATAGCCTTGATGGCCTTGAGCCAGAGCGGCGGGCGGATATGCTGCCCGCACATCCGCCGTCGTCGGCGCGGAGAGCCATTGGGGTGGCGGCCCCACCGTCTCGTCGAAACGCCGGCAGCGGATGTCGCACTCGAAGACAATGTTGGTCGGAAACGACATAGCCACGGGCGTCCCGCCCTTAAGGGCCGGCGCAAACCTAAACAACGGGGCCAACTTCAAAGCCGCCTCGCCGAAACCTAGACCCGGCGCGCTTTCCTCGGCGATTGTGCAGGCCTGCAGACGGCCCTCGCGTGTCACTGTGCACCATAGTTTCGCCGAGCCCTCGGTTCCACTAAATCGTGCGGCGCGCGGCCAGGCGTTATAGAGGGCGTCCAGAGACGGTCCCGCGATTTGCAGTGGCAGCTCGTACGCTGTTCTGCGGACATGGACGGTCTTCGGCTTGGGCAAGGCGAAGACAAACTCTTGCTCAGCGGCATAGGAGGAGCTTTGGTCCCTGGCGGTAGGCGAGCCCTCATAGTGCTTGGCCAAGGCCAGGGCGGCAGCTCCGAATCCTTCTCCCGTCGGCTCTTCCGAATCTAACTTACATGCCCAGATGACCTGTTCACTCGTTGTGCACGCGATAACCGCTTTGCCTTGCAAGCCCTTAGCCTTGGCGGATGGGGGATAGAACAACTGGATCTCGTCGATCCGCACTCTCAGCTTGGGCGCGCCCGTACCTTCCTGAGCGGCCGCCCCACTAGCCAAGCTGGCCAGAACGGCCGTTGCCAAAATGCCCAAGCATTTCTTCATAATCATCGCCCCGCTATGCGCAGCGCTTACGTAGAGGTTAGAGCTCGCCCAAGTCGAGCCGCTCAAAGCTACGGACCCCCATGCTGATCGAAGCCACCGACGCCCATTTCGCCGCCCTAATCGCTGGCCGTGCGCCGGACGACCTGACGCTCGCCGAGGGCGGGATCGAGGCGTCGGAGGTATTGGCCATGCTGCGCGGCCTGTCGGCCGAGGTCGGCGAGAACTTCGAGCCCAATGCCTGGCTGATCGTCGAGGACGGCGAGGTGGTCGGCCTGTGCTCGCTGGTGCGCCTGCCCTATGTCGGCGGCGCGGTGATGATCGGCTATGGCGTGGCGGCCTCGCGGCGGCGGCGCGGGATCGCCGGGCGGGCGGTGGCCGACCTGCTGGACTGGGCGCGGGGCGACTACCGCGTCAGCGAGGTCACGGCCGAGACCTCGATCCACAACGCGCCGTCGCAGCGGGTGCTGGAGGCCAACGGCTTCGCGCGGTCAGGCGAACGGGAGGATGAGGATGACGGTCCGCTGTTCTGCTGGCGGGCAAGCGTTTAGGGCCACCAATAATTCCGCTCATCCCGGCGAATGCCGGGACCCAGATGGAATAGTTTTGAGGCTGACGCCAGGAGCGCCGCGACCTTCCAATCATCCCATCGGCATGGGATCTGGGTCCCGGCATTCGCCGGGATGAGCGGATATTTTTGAGCTCACCGGCCGGCGACCAGCACCCCATTGCACGCCGCCAAGTCCGCCTCCGAGAACGTCACGCCCCGGAAGCCGAAGCTGCTGATCGGTCCCAGTTCGCGGACCAGGCGGCGGCAGCTGCGCATGGGCGGCATGGCCTTGACCTGGGGCGAGCGGCAGATGTCGGCTTTGCAGCGCCAGACCGCGCCGTCGAACACGATGTGGTCCTGGGTGGTGGGGGTCTGGAGGGTCAGCCAACCCCCCTCTTGTCTAGGGGCGTGCGGCTTGATTTCAGACATGGCGGGGCCGCCCGTCGCGGCCAGGGCCGCGACGGCGATGATGAGACTGCGCATGGGTTAGCTCCGGTGGTGGAAAGAAGGGGTTGGAGACGCGGCTGGGGACAGGCGCATGCGCCTGTCCCCAGCCTTGCCTAGGCGGCGGCCTTGTAGAGGGCCAACTCGTCGCTCAGGGCCTTGGCCACCGAGGGGCGGGCCTGCAGGCGGTCGCGATAGGCGGCCAGGGCTGGCCAGGGCGCCAGGTCCAGCGCAATGGCCTGGGCCCAGTTCAGGATCACGAACAGATAGGCGTCGGCGACGCTGAACTTGCCGTGCAGGAACTCTCGGCCGCCCAGATGGGCGTCGAGATAGGCCAGGCGGTCGGCCAGCCGATCGTGGGCGAAGGCCTTGGCCCCGTCCGGCGACGTCGGCCGGAGCAGGACGGTGAACGCCCCGGCGTGAAGCTGAGAGCTGATGAAGCTCAGCCAGCTCTGGACCTTCCGGCGATCGGCGCCCTCGGCCGGAATCAGGCCGGCGGCCGGAAACTGATCGGCGACATATTGCAGGATGACCGCGTTCTCGACGATCAGCTCGCCGTCGTCCGTGCGCAGCACCGGCACCTGGCCCACCGGGTTGATGTCCAGAAACGCCGTCCCATCCTCGACCCGCTTGGGCGTCGCCTTGTTGTCGACCCTGAGGAATCGGATCTCCGCGCCCGCCTCATAGACGGCGATCCGGGTGGCCATCGAACAGGACATCGGAGAGAAGTAGAGATCCATCGGATCCTCCATTTGCATTTCCATACCATTTCGCATAAAAATAATGGACGCAAGGTTTTTATTCGAAATGGTACAAAAATTAGGGCCTGCTGAGCCCGCCAAGCGCCGGGGCCGGGGCCGGCCGCGCGGCTACGACCCCGAGGTCGCCCTGGGCCAGGCGACCGCGACCTTCTGGAACCAGGGCTTCGCCGGCGCCTCACTGGACGATCTGAGCGCCGCCACCGGCATGAACCGGCCCAGCCTGTACGGGGCGTTCGGCGACAAGCAGGCGCTGTTCCACGCCGCCATGGACGCCTATATCGCCCAGTCGCGGGCGGCGATGACGCAGGCCTTCCGAGCCGGCGGCACGCTGCGCCAGACCCTGGAGCGAATCTATCACGCCGCCTTGGGCCGCTACCTGTCGGGCGATGTCGGTGGGCGCGGCTGCTTCATGATCAGCGCCGGCCTGGGCCAGGCGGTGGTCGATCCGGCGGTGCGGGCGGTCGTCGCCGACGGCCTGCACGAGCTGGATCGCGGCTTCGAACAGTTGCTGGCCCGCGCCGAGGCCAAGGGCGAGCTTCCGCCCGGCGCCGACGCCGCCGCCATGGCGCGGGTGGCCAGCGGCATGCTCAACGCCCTGTCGGTCCGCGCCCGGGCCGGCGAGACGCGAGCGCAGTTGGACGCCACGATCAAGGCCACCCTGGACCTGATCTGCGGACCGCAAGCATCGGAATGACGGCGGGATAGTCGAGGCGCATGCTCCTGTTCAACGAAAGGAGACCTCGACATGACCGCTTCCATCCCCACGACCGACCCCACCGCTGACGATCTGCGCTGGGAGGCCCTGCGCCGCCGCGACCGCGACCTGCAAGGCGCCTTCTTCATCGCCGTGCGCACCACGGGCGTTTATTGCCTCGCCAGTTGCGCCGGACGGCCGCTGCGCAAGAACGTCGAATTCCACGACACCCGCGAGAGCGCCCGCGCCGCTGGCTTCCGCGCCTGCCTGCGCTGCAAGCCCGACCCGCCGCGCGAGACTTTGCGTTGGGCCACGGTTTCCACCGACCTGGGACTGGCCCTGGTGGCTTGCTCCGAAGCCGGCCTGCGGCTGGTGACGCTGGGCGACGACGCGGACCTGCTGGCAACGGACCTGGATCGCCGCTTCCGCCATGCAAGGCTGACCCACGATCCCGACGGCCTGCGCCCAGAGCTGGCGGCCATCGCCGCCGAGATCGACGGCAAGGCGCCGGCGCTCGACCTGACCCTGGACGCCCGGGGCACGCCGCTTCAACAGGCCGTCTGGGCGGCGTTGAGGGTGATTCCCGCCGGAATCACAGCGTCCTACGCGCAGGTGGCGCGGAGCATCGGCCGGCCGGCCGCCGCCCGGGCCGTGGCCCAGGCCTGCGGCGCCAATCCGCTGGCGGTGATCACCCCGTGCCACCGGGTGATGCGGGCCGACGGCGGGCTGTCGGGCTATCGCTGGGGGGTGGAGCGCAAGGCGGCGCTGTTGGCCCGCGAGGCCGCATGAGCCTGGACTGGACGCGGATCGCGACCGATCTGGACGCCCAGGGCTGGGCCCTGACCGGCCCGCTGCTGCCACCGGAAACCTGCTACGGGATCGCCGGCCTCTATGATCAGGAGGCCGGCTTTCGCAACCGGGTGGTCATGGCGCGCCACGGCTATGGCCAGGGCGAGTATCGGTACTTTTCCTATCCCTTGCCCGCGCCCGTGCAGCGGATCCGCCAGGCGCTGTACGGCCCCCTCGCCGCCGTCGCCAACCGTTGGGCCCAGCGGCTGGGCGAGGACCGAACCTTCCCAGACAGCCTCGACGACATGCTGGCCCGCTGCCACGCGGCGGGCCAGGCCAGGCCGACGCCCCTGCTGCTGACCTACGGCCCCGGCGACTACAACTGCCTGCACCAGGACCTCTATGGAGAACACGTCTTCCCGCTGCAGGCCGCCTTCCTGCTGGACGAGCCCGGCCGCGACTTCGAGGGCGGCGAGTTCGTGCTGGTCGAGCAGCGTCCGCGGCAGCAGTCCCGGCCCCAGGTCGTGCCGCTGGGCCAAGGCGAGGGCGTGATCTTCGCCGTTCGCGAGCGCCCGGCCGAGGGGTCACGCGGCGTCCACCGCCGGGTGTTGCGCCACGGCGTCAGCACGGTGCGGTCCGGCCGCCGGCGGGTGTTGGGGGTGATCTTCCACGACGCGACGTGACTGCGAGTGGGGACAGGCGCATGCGCCTGTCCCCAGCCTTATGCCTAACCCGCGCCCCTAAAGCGTCGCCATGTCGATCACGAACCGATACCGCACGTCGCTCTTCTGCATGCGGACATAGGCGTCGTTGATCTGGTTGATCGAGATGGTCTCGATGTCGGCGACGATGTCGTGCTGGCCGCAGAAGTCGAGCATCTCCTGGGTCTCCTTGATCGAGCCGATCATCGAACCGGCCAAGGTGCGGCGTCCGGGGATCAGGGCGAAGGCGTTGAGCTGGGCCGGTTCTTCCGGCGCGCCGACCAGCACCATGGCGCCGTCGATCTTCAGCAGGTTGAGGTACGCGCCCCAGTCCAGCGCCGCCGAGACCGTGCAGATGATCAGGTCAAGGGTCCCGGCCAGGGTTTCGAAGGTCGCCGCGTCGCTGGTCGCGTAGTAATGGTCGGCGCCCATCTTCAGGCCGTCGCCCTGCTTGGAGAGGGTCTGGCTCAGCACCGTCACCTCGGCCCCCATGGCGTGGGCGATCTTGACGCCCATGTGGCCCAAGCCGCCGAGACCGAGGATGGCGACCTTCTTGCCGGGGCCGGCGTTCCAGTGGCGCAGCGGCGAATAGAGCGTGATGCCAGCGCACAGCAGGGGCGCGGCCGCGTCGAGCGCCAGGTTGTCGGGGATCGACAGGACATAGCCTTCCTTGACCACCATGTGGTCGGAATAGCCGCCATAGGTGGGCAGGTCGCTGCCGGGCTGCGGGCTGCTATAGGTCTGGACCAGGCCCGGCATGTACTGCTCCAGGTCCAGGTCGCGCTGGGCGCAGGTGGTGCAGCTGTCGACGAAACAGCCGACGCCCACCCGGTCGCCTTCCTTGAACCGGCTGACGCTGGAGCCGACGGCGGTGACCACGCCGGTGATCTCGTGGCCCGGCACCAGCGGATAGACGCTCATGCCCCAGCCGTTGTCGACCATGTGGATGTCGGAGTGGCACACACCGCAATGCTTGATGGCGATGACGACGTCGTCGGCGTTGGGCTCGCGACGTTCGAAGGTGAAGGGGGAAAGCTTGTCGGACGCGGCTTGGGCCGCATAGCCCTTAGCGGTGGCCATCGGAAGTTCCTCGATTTTCGGGAGCACGATCTGGGGAGCGATCGGAGACCAAGGTCTTGCACGCTTTCGCCGTCGCGCGTTAGGCCGATCCCGTCCATCTGATGCACGATCCTGTCGCGCGCGCCGACCGTTCGACCCGGCGCGGAAAGCTTGGCTGGCCTTTCGGCGAAGGTCTGCTGGCCTTGGGGCCGCCGCGTCCCTACATCCGCAACCGTTGACGCACCTGTCCCCGCCCGGTACCGCCCCTGTCCATGACCGATCTGCCCACTGGCCTCTCCACACTCGCCGACCGTTATGACGTGCTGCTGTGCGACGTCTGGGGGGTGATCCACAACGGCGTCGAAAGCTATCCCGAGGCCTGTAAGGCCTTGGTCGAGTGGCGCGCCCACCACGGGCCGGTGATCCTGATCTCCAACTCGCCTCGGCCCTCGGCCGCCGTGGTCGAGCAGTTGGACGCCCTGGGCGTGCCGCGCGAGGCCTGGAGCGCCTTCGTCACCTCGGGAGATGCGACGCGGACCTTGCTGGCCGAACGCGCCCCTGGCCCGGCCTGGATCGTGGGCCCCGAGCGCGACTCCACGCTCTATGAAGGCCTGGGCCTGGAGACCGCCGGCCCCGAGGCCGCCGCCTTCGTCGCCGTCACGGGCATGGTCGATGACGAGAACGAAGCGCCCAGCGACTATACGGACCGCCTGGCGATCGCCGCCGAGCGCGGCCTGACCCTGATTTGCGCCAATCCCGACCGGGTGGTGCAGCGCGGCGACCGCCTGATCTATTGCGGCGGGTCTCTGGCCGACCTCTATGAGAGCCTGGGCGGGCAAGTGCTGATGGCCGGCAAGCCCTTCGCACCGATCTACGACCTGGCCCTGGCGCAAGCCGCGGCCCTGAAGGGCGGACCGGTCGATCGCACGCGCGTGCTGTGCATCGGCGACGGGGTGATCACCGACGTCAAGGGCGCCCACGACCAGCAGTTGGCCTGCCTGTTCATCGCCAAGGGCATCCATGGTGGGGCGGCCATTGGCGCCGACGGCAAGCTGGATCCGACCAAGGTGGCGGGCCTGCTGGCGGCTGAAAACCTCGGCGCCACGCACGCCATGGGCGATCTGGTCTGGTGAAGCCTGTCCTGACCGCTAGATTGGGCGCCACGCACACTAAAAACGAGGGGCGCGGGATGCAGGGACTGTTTCTGGAGGATCTGAGCGTGGGCCAGTCGGCCGAACTGGTCCGCACCGTGGCCGAGGCCGACATCGTCGCCTTCGCCGCCGTCACCGGCGACGCCAACCCGGTTCATCTGGACGCCGCCTACGCCGCCACCACCAGCTTTGGCGAGCGCATCGCCCACGGCATGTTGTCGGCCGGCTACATCTCGGCCGTGCTGGGCACGACCTTGCCGGGCCCCGGCGCGATCTATCTGTCGCAGAGCCTGAAGTTCAAGCGGCCGGTGAAGATCGGCGACGCGGTCACCGCCCGCGCCACCGTCACCGAGATCGATGAAGCCAAGGCCCGGGTGACCTTCGCCACCGTCTGCCTGGTCAATGGCAAGCCGGTGGTCGATGGCGAGGCCGTGGTCATGGTCCCGCGAAGGGCCGCGTAGGAAGGTTCGCATGCGCTTGAAGATCGTTCATGGCTGGAAGGACCTGCCGGTCGAGGCGCGGGGCGCGGCCGTGGCCCTGGGCAATTTCGACGGCGTGCATCGTGGCCACCAGCAGGTGATCGCCCAGGCCGCCAAGGCCGCGCTGGCGGCCAAGGCGCCGCTGGGGGTGGTCACCTTCGACCCCCACCCGCGCCGACTGTTCCGGCCTAGCGAGCCGGCCTTCAAACTGATGACCCACGACCAGCAGGCCCGCGCGCTGCAGGCCCTTGGCGTGGACATCCTCTACCTGCTGCCGTTCGACTTCGAGATGGCCAGTTTCGGCGACCGGGATTTCGTCGATCAAGTGCTGGTGAAGGGTCTGGGGGTCCGGCACGTGGCCGTCGGCTTCGACATCTCGTTCGGACGCGGCCGCAGTGGCAGCGCCGCGCTGATGGAGACCTATGGCGCGCAGGACGGCTTCTCCGTCTCGGTGGCCGAGCCGGTGGCCAGCCGCGACGGCGACAAGTTCTCGTCCACCGCCGTGCGCGACGCCCTGCGCGATGGTCATCCCGAACGGGCCGCGCGGATCCTGGGAAGACCCTTCGCCATCGAGGGCGTGGTGCGTCGCGGTCAGCAGCTGGGCCGGACGCTGGGCTTCCCGACGGCCAATGTCGAGGTCGAGGACTATGTGGTGCCGAAACTCGGCGTCTACGCCACCCGTACCCGCCTGCCTGACGGCCGCGAAGTGCCCGGCGTGGCCAATCTGGGCAACAACCCGACCACCGGCGAGGTCGAGACCCGGCTTGAGACCTGGCTGTTCGACTTCGACGAGGATCTCTACGGCCAGGTCATCGAGACCGACCTGATCGCCTTCCTGCGGCCCGAGCTGAAGTTCGCCAGCATCGCGCTGATGGTGGAACAGATCCTGCGCGACGAGCAGGCGGCCAGGGCGATCGTCGCGCCGGGGTTTTAGAATCCTTCTCCCCTTGTGGGAGAAGTTAGGGACGACGACTTCAAGACAATCGAGTCATCAAGCGCATGGCGTCACAGTCCGGCCGGGTCTATCGTGGCGCATGAAAATCCACCTGACCGAAGCCGATCATCTGCTCCTGGACCGCTATCTCGACTGCGTGCTGCTGCGGCACGCCGAAGGCGTCTACAACCTCGAAACCGCTCGTGCCGAGTTGGCCGAGGCCTTCACCCAGATGACCCGCGAGGAGCCGGCCTTCCGCGACCACATGCAGGGTGTGCTGGACGCCCGCGACGACGCCTAGAGCGTTTGCCGACCTGATTGCATCAGGCCGGGGCTCTAGGTTTTTGTTTTACGCGTTTTCTTCACGCGAACCGGGATCCACTTCGCTCGAAAATGCTCTAGACAGCCGACTCGCCAACCGCAGTTCTTGCCGTTAACCTTTGCCGCACACGAGGCGGGGGCCGGGATGAAAGCGCGCAAGTACGAACGGTTCGCCCAGGCGCGAAAGCCCGCAAGCCCGCGCCGTCACGAAATTCTAGCCTATCCCGACGAGGCCCTCTTCGTCTTCGATCCCGGCGAACTGCCCCAGACGGGCGGAGCGGCCGCCGACGACACGATCCTGGACGCCTATTCCAACGCCGTGGTCCGGGCCGTCGAGGCGGTGGGACCCAGCGTCGTGCGCATCCATCCGATGCTGGAGGACCCGCGCATCCAGGGCGTGGGCTCGGGCTTCGCCATCGCCGCCAATGGCCTGATCCTGACCAACAGTCACGTGGTGCAGGGCGCGGCGCGGTTCATCGTCATCACCGCCGAGGGCCGCAGCCTGACCGCCCGCTGCGTCGGCGACGATCCCGACACCGACCTGGCCTTGCTGCAGCTTGACCAGCGCGCCAACCTGCCGGTGGCCCGCCTGGGCAATTCCAAGGCCCTGCGGCGCGGCCAGCTGGTGATCGCCATCGGCGCGCCGCTGGGCTTCGAGGCGACGGTGACCACCGGCGTGGTTTCCGCCCTGGGCCGCAGCCTGCGCGGCGAGCGCGGCCGGCTGATCGAGGACCTGATCCAGACCGACGCCGCCCTCAATCCCGGCAATAGCGGCGGGCCGCTGGTCAGTTCCAACGGCGAGGTTGTCGGCATCGCCACCGCCGTGATCGCCGGCTACCAGGGCCTGTGCTTTGCCGTGGCCTCCAATACCGCGACCTTCGTGATCGCCGAATTGATCGCCCATGGCCATGTGCGGCGCGGCTCAATCGGCCTCGTCGCCCAGCAGGCCCCGATCCCCCCCGGCCTGGCCCGCGCCACCGGCGTCAACCAGGGCTATGCGGTATTCGTCGCCCAGATCGACGCCGGCGGTCTGGCCGCCAAGGCCGGGGTGCGCGAGGGCGACCTGCTGGTCAGCGCCGCCGGCCGGCCCCTGACCGGCCTGGATGACCTGCTGCGCGCCCTGGACCACCACAGCATCGAAAAGGCCACCGCCTTCGTCCTGATCCGCGAAGGCCGACTGATGACCGTGACCATCACCCCGAAAGCCCGAAAACGCGGCTGAGGCGGCCAGATCGCCGAAATCGACAGAACGCCGGTTTTCTCCGTGGACGCGACCCTTTGACGCGCCTACACTTTTCACGGCAGTGTAGAAGGGGCGTGATCTTGACCTATGATTTCGCGGGGCGTGGGTTTTGGAGACGAACGCTTAGCGCCGCCAAGCGCCTGATACCGCCCCGCCTGACGCCTCCTTCCCGCGAAGGCCGCCTGCTGGCCGCGCTCTGGACCCTGGCCGCCCTGATCACCCTGGGCGTCGCCCTGAGCCAGAGCCTGCTGATGTTTCTGCTCTCGATGGCCGCGGTGCTGTTTGGCACCTACGCGGCGCTGTGGGCGATGAACGGCGCGGCGCGGCGGTAGGGGCGAAAATGATTGTCATCCCGGACGAGCGCGCAGCGCGAAGATCCGGGATCGACGCGTGAGGGCCAGCGTTTCCGGCGGTCCCGGATCTGTGGCCTTGCGGGCCTTGTCCGGGATGACAGGTTTGGTTGGTGAGTGGAGGTTTGCCCCCCTCCCCCACCTCTGCTATCCCCCGCCCATGTCTTTCGTTCGGAAAACCTCGCGAATTAGCCGCCCGGCGTGACGCCGCTGGACGCTTGCCGGTGCGCGTGCCGGGATCAGACCCGCACCCCTCTTCCGAACCCCTACGCTGGATAGCTTTGCCATGGCCGACGACGCCACGCCCGCTCGCGACTACCGCGAAACCGTCTTCCTCCCCGACACCCCGTTCCCGATGCGTGGCGGCCTGCCCAAGAAGGAGCCCGAGATCCTGGAGGGCTGGGCGGCGCTGTCCGACAAGGGCCTGTACGGCGCGGTGCGTGCAGCGCGCCAGGCGGCCGGCGCCCCGCTGTTCGTGCTGCACGACGGCCCGCCCTACGCCAATGGCGCGATCCACATCGGTCATGCCCTGAACAAGACGCTGAAGGACTTCGTGGTCCGCTCGCGCTTCGCCCTGGGCTACGACGTCGACTACGTGCCCGGCTGGGACTGCCACGGCCTGCCGATCGAGTGGAAGATCGAGGAAGAATTCCGCGCCAAGGGCCGCCGCAAGGACGAGGTGCCGGCCGCCGAGTTCCGCAAGCGCTGCCGCGAATACGCCGCCGGCTGGATCGAGGCCCAGAAGGTCGAGTTCCAGCGCCTGGGCGTGCTGGGCGATTGGTGGAACCGCTACGCCACCATGGACTACAGCAGCGAAGCCACCATCGTCGCCGAGTTCCATAAGTTCGCCACCAGCGGCCAGCTCTATCGCGGCTCCAAGCCGGTGATGTGGAGCCCCGTCGAGCGCACGGCCCTGGCCGACGCCGAGATCGAGTATCACAACCACGTCTCGCCGACGGTGTGGGTGAAGTTCCCGGTCAGGGCCTATGACGAGGAGCACTTCTCGCTGTCCGGCAACAAGGACGGTGACAACGTCTTCCGCCTGCAGCCGAACGACGCCAGCGTCGTGATCTGGACCACCACCCCGTGGACCATCCCGGCCAACCGGGCGATCAGCTTCAACCCCAAGGTCGAGTACGGCCTCTACGAGGTCGAGGCCCTCGAGGAGAACCTGGAGTTCGCCCCGTGGTCCAAGGTCGGCGACCGGCTGATCGTCGCCGACAAGCTGGCCGAGGAGGTCCGCAAGGCCGCCAAGGTCGCGTCCTGGCGCCGGGCCGAGCCGGTCGATCCGACGGGCCTGATCTGCGCCCACCCCTTGGCGACCTTCGACCCTAATCCCGATGGGGGCTACGGCTTCGACGTGCCACTGCTGGCCGGTGATCATGTGACCGACGACGCCGGCACGGGCTTTGTCCACACCGCCCCAGGCCACGGCGCCGACGACTATCTGGTCTGGCTGAAGAGCGGCTACGCCCTGGACTCCATCCCCGACACCGTCGACCCCGACGGAGCCTATTTCCCGCACGTGCCGTTGTTCGCGGGCCTCAAAGTCATCGAGACCGAGGGCAAGAAGACCGGCAAGTTCGGGGCCGCCAATGGCGCGGTGATGGACAGGCTGATCGAGGCCGGAAACCTGCTGGCGCGCGGCCGGGTCGAGCACAGCTATCCACACAGCTGGCGCTCCAAAGCCCCGGTGATCTTCCGCAACACCCCGCAGTGGTTCATCCGCATGGATCAGGCCGTGCCGACCCTGGGCGGCCAGACCCTGCGCGAGGTGGCCGTCAAGGCCATCGCCGACACCGCCTTCCACCCCGAGGCCGGGCGCAACCGCATCGGTTCGATGGTCGAGAGCCGTCCCGACTGGCTGATCAGCCGACAGCGCGCCTGGGGCACGCCGCTGGCCATGTTCGTCGACAAGGAAACCGGCCGGCCGCTGATCGACCCGGCCGTCAACCAGCGCATCCTGGCGATCATCCGCGAGGGCGGCAGCGACGCCTGGTTCGAGCGTCCCGACGAAGATTTCCTGGGTCCGCTCGATCCCGCCCAGTACGAAAAGGTCGTCGACATCCTCGACGTCTGGTTCGACAGCGGCAGCACTCACGCCTTCACCCTGGAAGGCCGCAACGACAGCGCGTCGCCGGCCGACCTCTATCTGGAAGGCTCTGACCAGCATCGCGGCTGGTTCCAGTCCAGCTTGCTCGAAAGCTGCGGCACGCGCGGCCGCGCGCCCTACAAAGCGGTTCTCACCCATGGGTTCACCCAGGACGAGAACGGCGAGAAGATGAGCAAGTCCAAGGGCAACACCGTCGAGCCCCAGACC
>JACMOF010000533.1 GCA_014378155.1 Caulobacter sp.
GCCCAGCTTCACGGTGCCGTTGACGACGGCGTAGAGCAGGCCCGTGCGGTCGACGCCGCTGGCCAGCCGCTCCTCGTCGCCGATGTCGGCCATCATCGAACGCACCAGCAGCGGCGCGGCCGAATAGGGCAGGCCGGCCAGGATCAGCGACACCACGCCGATCACGCTGAAGCCGCGGGGGATGAACACCGAAGCCACCTGGAAGACGGCGTAGACCACGGCGGCGATGGCCAGGGCTCGGTGCTTGCCAAGCCTCTTGGCGACGGCCGGCCAGATCGGCGAACCACCCAAGGCGGCGACGAAATAGACCAGCAGCATGATGCCGGCCGTCGCCTTGTCGAACCCCTTGATGCGCTCGAAGAAGAAGAAGAACAGCGCGCCGCTGATGCCGGGCGCCAGGCCCATCAGCAGGTCGGCGAGCAGCAGTTTCTGCACCGATGGGCGCTTGATCAGGCCCAGATACTGCTTGAAGCCGGCCTCGTGCTTGACCGGCGGAACGTTCTTCTCGCCGACCACGGTCATGGCCAGCACGAAGGTCAGGGGCAGCAGGACAATGATGAACCAGCCCATGGCATGGATGCCGGCCGCATGGTCGCCCTTGAAGGCGATGGCCAGCAGCGGCGGCAACAGCAGCACCAGGATCATGCCGACCACATTGCCGGCGCTCCACCAACCATAGACCCGCGAGCGTTGCTGATAGTCGGGCGACAGCACCGCGCCCCAGGCGGTGTGCGACAGCACGGCCATGGAGTAGCCGAGATAGCAGACCAGCAGGCTGAGCCACAGATAGAGCGGCCCGACCCCCGGCTTGGCCATGAACAGAGCGAAGGCGGCGATCATCAGCACCGGCGCGCCGGCCGCCAGCCAGGGCCTGAAGCGCCCGATGCGCGTGCGCGTGCGGTCCATCATCCCGCCAAGGATCGGGTCCAGGATGATGTCGGCCAGCCGCACCAGCAGGAAGGCCGAGCCCACCACCGACAACGATAGGCCAAGCTCGCTGACATAGTATTCGGGCAGGTAGACCACCAGCGGCAGGCCCAGGGCCGCCAGGGGCAGGCAGGGCGCGGCGAAGGCCGCCAGGGTCCAGGATGAGCGCCGTCCGGTCATGCTTCCTCGCCACGCAGCGGGTTTGGCCCCGCGTTTATGATCGCCGATCAGACGCCGTGTCGGCGCCCCTGGCAAGTCGCGTGTGAAACGGGCGTTTCAACGCACTTCACCGAACTGATCCGCGGAAAGACGCACGGCCAGCCTGTCGAAGGCTGTCTCTGCGTCCCGCCATGTTCCGCCATAGCGCGACCAGCGGATGTCGCCTTCGTGCCAGTCATAGGCGATCGGCGTGCGCCCGCCGGCCGGATCGACATCCTCGCTGGAGATGGGTCTCAGCCCCGCGTGTCGTCGGCCGCGGGCTTGCGGGCGAGGCTGAACATCAACCAGCCCAGCAGGGCCGACAGGATGGAGCCGGCTAGCACGCCGATCTTGGTCTCGTCCTGCAGGAGGGGGGTCTTGAAGGCCAGGTTGTTGATGAACAGGCTCATGGTGAAGCCGATGCCGCACAGGGCGGCGACGCCATAGAGCTGCAGCATCGACGCGCCGCTCGGGCGTTGGGCCCAGCCCAGCTTGAGGGCCGCCAGGCTGAAGCCGAAAACGCCGATCTGCTTGCCGACGAACAGCCCAAGGGCCGCGCCCAGGGTGGCTGGCGCGACCAAAGCCGCCGGGCCAATGCCGCCCAAGGCGACTCCGGCGTTGGCGAAACCGAACACCGGCACGACCAGATAAGCGACCCACGGCGCGAGGCCATGCTCCAGGCGGTGCAACGGCGACTGTCGGTCTTCGGTCCGGGCCGACGACCCCTTCCTGGAGATTAGGGTGATCGGGATGGTCATGGCCAGGATCACGCCTGACAGGGTGGCGTGGATCCCGGACTTCAGGAACATCACCCACAGCACCGCCCCGACCAGCAGATAGGGCCACAGCCTGTCGATCTTGAGCCGGTTCATCGCCACCAGCACCCCCAGGGCCAACGCTGCCCCGCCGAGCGCCCACAGGGTCAGGTGATCGGTGTAGAATATGGCGATGATCAGGATGGCGCCCAGGTCGTCGATGATCGCCAGGGCGGCCAGAAAGATCTTCAGCGAGGCCGGAACGCGCGACCCCAGCAGCGACAGTACGCCCAGGGCAAAGGCGATGTCGGTGGCGGCGGGAATGGCCCAGCCGCGCAGGTTGTCAGGCGCATGGCGATTGATGGCCACATAGATCAGGGCCGGCACGACCATGCCCCCCAGGGCCGCGACGCCGGGCAGCACGCGCAGCGACCAGGTCGAGAGCTCGCCGTCGACCATCTCGCGCTTGATCTCCAACCCGACCAGCAGGAAGAACACCGCCATCAAGCCGTCATTGACCCAGTGGGCCACGCTCAGCCCGGCGATATCGACATGCAGGGCGTGGAAATAGCCGTCGGCCAGCGGTGAGTTGGCGACGAGCAGAGCCAGGGCGGCTGAGCCCATCAGCAGCAGACCGCCGGCGGATCCGGTCTGAAGAAAGGCCCGCAGGGCGGAGCGGGGGAGAGCGGTCGGCATCGGCGGGCCTCGCGAGAATCGACGGCGTGATCTTGGGGGCGTAGGAACGACGTGGCCAGCCAACAGTCCCTCGAACGGCTACAACCCCGCGATCCGCCCAATCGCGTCGATATCCAGCGATCGCTCCAGCACCTGCGCGATCTCGTCCAAGGCCGCGTCGACCTTGGACGCATGGTCGCCTGGCGATACCGCCACGCCCAGCGGCGCCAGTAGGGCCGCCCGCGCCTCGCCGCGTTCGAACAGGCCGTGGACATAGGCCCCCGCCACCCGGCCGTCGGCCGACACCGCGCCGTCCGCCACCCCGCCGTCGAACACCAGCATCGGCCGCGCCACGCCCGGACCGGTCGTGCGACCGATGTGCATCTCATAGCCGGAGAAGGCCGCGTCGCCGTCCAGCAACCGTCCCGAAGCCGCCCGCAGCACCTTGTCGCCGAGCAGCACGGTCTCGACGTCGAGCAGGCCAAGACCCGCCGCCGCGCCGGGCCGGCCCTCGATACCCTCGGGGTCGGACACGGTCCGCCCCAGCATCTGGTATCCGCCACAGACGCCCAGCACCCGGCCGCCGCGCCGGACGTGGGCCAGGATGTCGATGTCCCAACCCTGGGCGCGCAGGAAGGCCAGGTCGGCCAGGGTGGCCTTGGCGCCGGGCAGGATCACCAGATCGGCGTCGCCGGGCACGGGTGTTCCGGGCGGCAGGAAGGAAAAGTCGATGTCAGGATCGGCGCGAAGCGGGTCGAACTCGTCGAAATTAGCGATCCGCGACAGCATCGGCACGACGATCCGCGCGCGCCTGTCGCCGTCGGCGCGGGCCCGGCGCTCAAGCACCACGGCGTCCTCGGCGGGCAGGGCCCGAGCGGGGTGGAGCCACGGAACCATGCCCAGGTCCGGCCAGCCGGTGCGCGCCACGATCTCCCGCCGGCCCTCGTCGAACAGCGAAGGATCACCCCGGAACTTGTTGATGATGAAGCCCTTGATGCGGTCGCGGTCGGCGGCGTCGAGCACCAGGTGCGCCCCAGCCAGGGCGGCGATCACGTGGCCCCGGTCGATGTCTCCCACCAAGGCCACCGGCACGTCGGCGGCGTGGGCGAACCCCATATTGGCGATGTCGCCGGCCCGCAGGTTGGTCTCGGCCGGGCTGCCGGCGCCTTCGACCAGCACGAGATCGGCTTCGGCGGCGAGCAGGCGGTAGCTGTCGACCGTGGTGGCCAGCAGGTCGGGCTTGAGGCCCTGGAAGTCGCGGGCCTTGTAGTTCCCGACCACCTTGCCGCGCACCACGACCTGCGCCCCGACATCGCTCTGCGGCTTCAGCAGCACAGGGTTCATGTGCACCGTGGCCGGGGTGCGGCAGGCCAGGGCCTGCAGCGCCTGGGCCCGCCCGATCTCGCCACCGTCGGCGGTCACGGCGGCGTTGTTGGACATGTTTTGCGGCTTGAACGGCCGTACGATCAGGCCTCGGTTGGCGAACACCCGGCACAGGCCCGCCACCAGGGTCGACTTGCCCACGTCCGAACCACAGC
>JACMOF010000534.1 GCA_014378155.1 Caulobacter sp.
CCATGGCCAGATCATGGATCATCAGCGAGAACAATTCAAGAACACGCTATGTCGCGGCCCTGATGGCCCTGCTTGGACATCGGGCGTCGCGCCGAAGTCGCCGCTCAAATCCGCCCCGATGGCTGACAGCGAACCTTGACCTTTGCAATCTCCACCATCAGGTCCGCCGGGTTACCGTCGCCCGGCCGCTCGTACCGGGACGCTCTCCATGACCACCACGCCAGAAGACAGTGCCGCCACCGAGGTCGAAGCTCCGCACTCCGCCAAGGTTGGCGTCGTCGACAAGGGCCACAATGTCACCAGCGCCCTCGACGAGCCGATCAACGGCCTGATCGCCCACCTCGCCGACGGCGACGCCTGAAGTCCACGACCGCCGGCGGGTTCGACCGCCGGCGGCGCGCCTGCCCCTTGGCGACGTCTCGTGCGTTTGCTGCGGGCCATGAAGATCGCCACCTTCAACATCAACAATATCAACAGGCGGCTCGACAACATGGTCGCCTGGCTGGCCGAGGCCGAGCCCGACGTCGTCTGCCTGCAGGAGCTGAAGGCCGAGCAAGGCTCGTTTCCTGCCGACGTCCTGGCCCAGCTCGGCTATGGCGCGGTCTGGCGCGGCCAGCGCCTCTGGAACGGCGTGGCGATCCTGGCGCGCGGCGCGCAGCCGGTGCTGACCCGCACCGCCCTGCCCGGCGCGCCAGAGGACCTCCAGGCCCGCTATATCGAGGCGGCGGTGGATGGCGTGCTGATCGCCTCGCTGTACCTGCCCAACGGCAATCCCCGACCCGGACCGAAGTTCGACTACAAGCTGGCCTGGTTCGCCCGCCTGATCGCCCACGCCGCCGCCCTGAAGGCCACCGACGCGCCGGTGGTCTTGGCCGGCGACTATAATGTCGTGCCGACCGAGGCCGACCTCTATCAGCCGCATTCGTGGAAAGACGACGCGCTGCTGCGGCCCGAGGTCCGCGCGGCCTACCAGGCGTTGCTCGCCCAGGGCTGGACCGACGCCCTGCGCGCCGCCCATCCCGAGGGCCCGCTCTGGACCTTCTGGAGCTATCTTCGCCACCGCTGGCCGGCCGACAAGGGCCTGCGGCTCGACCATCTTCTGCTGACCCCCGACCTGGCCGAGCGCTTGGTCGAGGCCGGGGTCGATCGCTGGACGCGTGGCGAGGAGGACGCCAGCGATCACGCGCCGGCCTGGGTCGTGCTGGATCGCTAAAAGCCGGAAAAGGTTGGAGGCCCGGCCCGGAATCGAACCGGGGTGCACGGATTTGCAATCCGCTGCGTAACCACTCCGCCACCGGGCCATCCGGCGTCAACGCAAGGTGCGTCGGCGAAGAGGTCGGTTCGATACAGGAGCCCGCCGGACTAGGCAATGGCCATGATGCGGTGGCTCAGGCGGGCTTTTCCAGCAGCAAGGCCTTGGTGAGGAAGGCTTGGTCCTGATCAATCAGACGCAGGCCCGCGCCGCTGAACAGGGCCGGCAGATCGGTCTCGGCATAGGTCGAATAATAGGGCTCGTGGAAATAGGCCGGGAACGCTTCTAGCAGACGCGACAGGTTCGGCTCGTCGGCCGGCTGCACCGAATCGGCGAAGGCCAGCACGCCGCCGGGCTTCAGCACCCGGGCGATCTCGGCGGCCACCACGGGGCGAACGCGCGGCGGCAGTTCGTGGAACAGGTAGACGCAGGTCACCGCGTCCAGGCTGGCGTCGGCGAAGGGCAAACGTTCGGCATTGGCCTGCACCCCGCCGCGCTTGGAGCGACTGCGGGCCGCGGCCAGATAGGCTCTCGACAGGTCCAGCCCGCCAATCGCGGCGCGGGGGAAGGCGCCGTCCAAGTCACAGAGAAACGAGCCTGAGCCGCAGGCCAGGTCGATCAGTTTCAGGCCGCGCTGGTCCTGACCGCGCCAATGCTTGGCGAGCAGCGACAAGGCTCGCCGGCGCATGGCCCCAGCCGCACCGGAAAACAGCGCCTCGACCTGGGCCTCGTAGCGCTGGGCGCTGGCGTCGGTGAACCAGCCGCCGGACTGGTAATGGAAGTTCTGGCGATAATAGGTTGGATAGCCCTGGCTTTCCGGCTCGTCCCGCACCTCGACCCCGTCGCTCCGGCGACGGCGTTGGTCGACGGCCTTGGCGTCGGCGATGACGTCCAGTGCTCGGCGGAAAGCCTGGGCCGGATTGCGCGGCCCGTCTTCCATCGGCGGATAAAGACCGGCGGCGACATCGGCGGTATCCTTGTCGAAGGCGGCCAGATAGGCCCTGCGAAGTCGAGCAGCGGAAACCGGCGGCCCCTGGGGTTCGAACTTGGTCTTGGCCTCGCCGCGTGTCGGATTGGCCAGGGCGCGGGTCACGCTGCCCGCGGCGCCCCACCAGGCGGCCTTGACCGCCGCCTTGGCCCGTTGGCTGGCGCCGTCCAGGGCGAAGGCGCTTCTGCCGCTGCCGCGTTGCTCGTCCATCACCATCTCCCGGACGGCCCCGCCTTCAAGGCGTGGGCCGACCTAGCGCGAAAACACCCCGACCAGCTCAATATGGGGTGACCATAGGAACTGGTCCACCGGCAAGACCCGCTCCAGGCGGAAACCGGCCTGGATCAGCACCTTGGCGTCGCGGGCGAAGGTGGCGGGATTGCACGAGACGCCCACCACGCGGGCGACCTTGGAATTGGCGATCTCGACATGCTGCTCGAACGCCCCGGCGCGG
This sequence comes from Caulobacter sp., assembly GCA_014378155.1. GTDB lineage: Bacteria > Pseudomonadota > Alphaproteobacteria > Caulobacterales > Caulobacteraceae > Caulobacter. The sequence goes on from JACMOF010000534.1 coordinate 2,695, forward strand.
GGTGGGTCGAGCACGGCCACGTCGACCTTCTTCAGCTCCATCGACAGCACCGGCCGGCGCGCCAGGTCGCGGGCCTCGGCTGTAATGGCCTTCAGGCCGGTGGCGGTGCCAACCGCGCCCTTCAGGGCGGCGATGGCCAGGGCCGAGCTGTCGGCGGCGTGGACCCCGCCCACCTGCGCCAGGCGGAAGGTGAAGGTGCCCACCCCGCTATAGAGATCGACGATCCGCGAGGCCCCCTGGGCGGCCTCGACAGCGAACTCGACCATGGCCTGCTCGGCCTGGGGAACGGCCTGCAGGAAGGCGCCGGCCGGCAGGGCGACGATGGCCGGACCCAGTTTCACGATCGGCTGGCGGGCCATGTAGATCATCTCGCCGGCCAGGGTGACGCGGGCGAAGTCCGACTCACCAGCGATCATCGCCGCCCGAACCCGGGCGTCGGACGACAGCCCGCCGCTCTTGGCCTCGACGCCGGTGATGTCGATGTCCAGGCCCGTGGCGGTGATGGTGACGTGCAGGGTTGGGGCCGACTTCGGGTGTTCCATGAACGGACCGGCCAGGCGTCGAAGGGCCGGCAGGGCGGCGACCAGCTTGGGGTTGGACACCGGACAGACCTCGATCTGCACCAGGTTCCACGAGCGACGCTCCTTGAAGCCCAGGCGCACCCCGCCCTTGCCGCCGCGCGCATGCAGCGCCACCCGGCGACGCGAGTTCGGGGGCGAGGCGAAGGTCGGCAGGATCTCGGTCTCCAGGCCCTCGAAGGCCAGCTGGATGCGGATTTGCTCGCGCTTCCAGTCGAGATAGGGCTGGGCGTCCCAGTGCTGCAGGGCGCAACCGCCGCAGACACCGAAATGTGGGCAAGGCGGCGCCACGCGGTCGGCGCTGACCTCCAGCACGTCGAGCAACTCACCGCGCGCGCCGCTCATCTCGGCCGTCACCAACTCGCCGGGCAGGGTCAGGGGGATGAACGCCCCCGCCGACAAGCCGTCGCCCTGGGCGCCGACCGCCTCGATCCTCAGTTCACGCATGGCAGATCGTCCGTCCGTCCGGCGAAACCTTGACCGGTTCCGCGCATTTCAACAGGCGCGTGAGCGCCGCCACGTCTACGCCACGATCGACGCCGACAAGTTTTCGAGACGTCCCATAGCGCATTCGCGCCCTCCGAGGGTGAAATGAAGGCGCGTGAGGGGGCTGAAGATGAACGGGTCGCTCAACAGCCGTTCATCAAGAGCTTGGCAATTTGCGGTGAAGGTCGGGTCTTCTGGATCGGCGGACCCGTTCGAGGGAGCTATTCAATGATGTTCAAGACCGTTCTCGGCCTCGTCAGCGCCGCCGCCCTGGCCAGCGCCATGGCCCCGACTCTGGCCTCGGCCCAAGCCTATGGCGCCTATGGTAATGCCGGGGCCTATGCCGGCAACCGCGGCAACTATGACAGCAACGGCTATTACTACGATCCCTGCCGCCGCAGCACGACGCAGCGCGGCACGGGCGGCGGTCTGATCGGGGCTGGCATCGGCGCGGCGATTGGCAGTGGCGTGTCGGGCCACGGCGCCCGCACCGAGGGCACGGTGCTCGGCGGCCTGGTCGGCGCGATCGCTGGTTCGGCGATCGGTCGCAACTCTGCCGCCTGCAGCCCCGGCGCGGCTCCGCCGCCTCCGGCAGCTTACAACCAGGGGGCCTATAGCCAGGGCGCCTACAGCAGCCAACCCTATGATGACCGCTATGACCGCGACCGTCAGGACGACCAGGCCCGTTATGAGGATAGCCGTTATGGCGACCGTCGCGGCGGCTACAGCTACCAGTCCGAGCGCTCCTACACGGTGACTGACAGCAGCAAGGCCGACGTCAACGGCTGCACCCTGGCCGAAAGCCCGATCTACCTGCCTGATGGCCGCGTTCAGAAGCGCTTCGTCCGCGTCTGCCCCGACGCCCAAGGGCGTTATCAGGTCGTCGATTAGGGTTTTCCCCTTTCCCAAAGGGAGAGGTTGGGGCCCGCGCGAAGCGTGGGAGGGTGAGGGGTCTGGACGTCAGCCGGCGTGCCCGCCGAGCGTTCGTGGGAAATCGGTGAGGGTGTAACCCCTGAC
>JACMOF010000535.1 GCA_014378155.1 Caulobacter sp.
GTGCAGCAGCTGCTCGCGGGCGCGGCTGAAGGGGACACTGAAGGAATGGGCCCCATCCGAGCGCAGGAAGATGGTGCGCGTCGTGGTCCGCTCCAGGAACTCCCGATCGTGGCTGACGATCAGCATCGGCAGGCGGTCGTCGTCGGACAGCCAGCTCTCCAGGGTATTGATGTTGGAGAGGTCCAGGTGGTTGGTGGGTTCGTCGAGGATCAGCAGGTCGGGCTCGGCCAGTTTGGCCGCCGCGGCGATCAGCATCAGCCGCTGCCAGCCGCCGCTAAGCGATCCGAAGGTCTGCTGGGCCGTCTCGTAGCTGACCCCGATCTCGTCCAGCAGGACGTCGACCTTCCAGTCCTCGCTGCCGTCGGTCAGCGGCAGGGCGCTTTCCAGCACCTCGCGCACGGTCCTGTCGCCGAGGCCCGGCGGCACGTCCTGCGGCACGTAGCCGATCTTCAGGCCCCGCGACTTGATGGTCTGGCCCTCGTCCAGCTCCAGCTCCCCCAGCAGGCATTTCAGCAGGGTGGACTTGCCGGCGCCGTTCTCGCCCACCAGGGCGGTGCGCGCGGCGTCGAGCTGAAGGGAGACGCCTTCGAAGACCTTGCTGGTCCCGTAGAGGAAAAGGGCCTTCTCGACCCCGAGGACCGCCTGACCGGACATGTTGAGCGCCCTCCGGCCGCAAGCTTCAGTGGAGGAGGGTTCTAGTCCCCGCGAGCCTGCGAAGCTGTCACTCCGAAGCGACACAGGCCATCCTTCTTGGCCCGCGGGACCGGCGATCGGAGCCGTTCGCCGGATCGGTGTTCGCCGGTAACCACCGATTGGGCGGCTTCACCAGAACCTGTGCCGGTGGCGCGATGCCGCGGATTAGCTGCGACTGTCATTAAGCCTTGAAATCAACCCATTGGCAGGGCACACGCATGGGGTCCTGTAAGCGGAGGCCGAAGCGCCGGGTGTCTTGATTCTTCAAGGTGCTGGTGAGGCGGCTCAAGTCTTCGCAGACCAGCAGTCACCGTCTCCCACCCATCAGGGCTCTGCATGATCTCGTCCCTCTTCGGCGCTATCTCCAACGACATCGCCATCGACCTCGGCACCGCCAACACCCTCATCTACATGAAGGGCAAGGGCATCGTGCTGAACGAGCCCTCGGTGGTGGCGCTGCGCAATGTGGGCGGCCGCAAGATCGTCCACGCCGTGGGCATAGAGGCCAAGCAGATGCTGGGCCGCACGCCGGGTCACATGGAAGCCATTCGCCCCATGCGCGACGGGGTCATCGCCGACTTCGAAGTCGCCGAGGAGATGATCAAGTACTTCATCCGCAAGGTTCACAACCGCAAGGGCTTCGTGAACCCCAAGGTCATCGTCTGCGTGCCGTCGGGAGCCACGGCCGTCGAGCGTCGCGCGATCAACGATTCCTGCCTCAATGCCTCCGCGCGCCGCGTCGGCCTGATCGACGTGCCGATGGCCGCCGCGATCGGCGCGGGCCTGCCGATCCATGAGCCCACCGGCTCGATGGTGGTCGACATCGGCGGCGGCACAACCGAGGTGGCCGTGCTGTCCCTGTCGGGCATCGTCTATTCGCGCTCGGTCCGCGTCGGCGGCGACAAGATGGACGAGGCGATCATCTCCTACATGCGCCGCAACCATAACCTTCTGATCGGCGAGACGACCGCCGAGCGCATCAAGAAGGACATCGGCACCGCCCGCATCCCGGCCGACGGCGAAGGCCTGTCGATCGACGTCAAGGGCCGCGACCTGATGCAAGGCGTGCCGCGCGAAGTCCGCATCAGCGAAAAGCAGGCCGCCGACGCCCTGGCCGAACCGGTCGGGCAGATCGTCGAGGCCGTGAAGGTCGCGCTGGAAGCCACGCCGCCGGAGCTGGCCTCCGACATCGCCGACAAGGGTATCATGCTGACCGGCGGCGGCGCGCTGCTGCGCGGCCTGGACGCCGAGATCCGCGACCACACCGGCCTGCCGGTCACCGTGGCCGATGATCCGCTGTCCTGCGTGGCCTTGGGCTGCGGCAAGGTGCTCGAACATCCCAAGTGGATGAAGGGCGTCCTTGAATCGACTCTCGCCTAGGCGGCACAATCGTAAAGGGACGCCTCGGGGGGCGTCGGGAGAACCTAGTCCGTGCCCTTTCGCGAAGGTCCGCTCGGTGACCTGAAAGTGCCGCTGACCTGGGCCGCGGCCGTGGCGTTGATCGTCGCCGTCGTGATCGCGGTGGCGTTCCTGCTGGCCGACCGGCGGGAGAGCCTTCAGCAGCAGGCCTATGGCGTGACCCGCCAGACCATGGACACGGTATCCAAGCCGGTCAGCGGCGCCATCGCCGCTCCAGGGCGCTGGACCGGCCTGGGCGTCGATTTCGTCAGCAGCTACTTCTTCACGGCGTCCGAAAACCGCCGACTGAAGGCCGAGCTCAAGGACATGCGCGGCTATCGCGACCAGTATCTGGCCGAAGTCGACAAGAACGACCGCTATCGCTCGCTGCTGGGCCTGCGCACAGATCCGCCGATCCCGATGGTCGCCGCCCGCGTGGTCATCGACACCCGCGGCCCTTTCGCCAACACTCGCCTGGCCGACGCCGGCGCCGAGCGCGGCGTGGTTGTGGGCAATCCAGTCATGAACGAGCGCGGCCTGGTCGGCCGTGTGGTGGGCGTGGCCAATGGCGCCAGCCGGGTGCTGCTGCTGACCGACATCGCCTCGCGGACGCCGGTGATGATCGACCGCACCAACGCCCGCGCCATCCTGACCGGCGACGGCGGTCCCAATCCCAAGCTGGACTATCTGCGCGGCGCCGATCCGATCAAGGAGGGCGACCGTGTCGTCACCTCGGGCGATGGCGGCGTGGTGCCGCGCGGCTTGCCGGTGGGCGCGGCGGTCAAGGGCCTGGACGGCCGCTGGCGCGTGGTGCTGTTCGCCGACGACACCGCCATCGACTATGTCCGTATCCTGTTGTTCACGGATTTCTCGCAGCTGGCCGACCAGAAAGCGCTACTGACCCGCAGCCTGCCGCCGGTGACGACGGAAGATCCCAACGTCTCGATCCTCGGCCCAGCCATGGCGCCCAAGCCAGCGACGACCAAGCCAGCGACGACCACGCCAGCGACGACCGCGCCAGTGACCTCGCCCAAGCCGGCCACCGCTGCCTCAGCCAAGCCGCCGGCGACGACCTCGGCCGCACCCAAGCCCTCAACCGTGCCGCCGAAGCCTGCGGTTTCAAAGCCGGCCGCGCCCAAGCCGCCGGCCACGGCTCCCACGGCGGCCCAGCCGCCAGGCGGCGCGCTATGAGCATGGGCGGGGCGCGGCCTCTGCATCCCGCGCGCTGGCTGGGCGTGCCGCTGCTGCTGTCGATCTTGGCGACCGTCGTCTTCGCCGCGCCGATCCGCCTCTATGGCCTGCAACTTCCGGAGCCCGTGTTCGCCATGGTCCCCGCCTTTGCCTGGGCCCTGATCCGCCCGTCGATCCTGGCGCCCTTCGCCCTGCTGGTTCTGGGCCTGTTCCTGGATGTGTTCTGGGGCGGGCCTTCGGGCCTGTGGGCGCTGTCGCTGCTGGTGGCCTACGCCACCGCCCTGGCCGGCCGCAACATGATGACCGGCCAGAGCCGGCCAATCATGTGGGCCTGGTTTTCCGGAGTCACCGCCGTGGCGATGATCGGCGGTTTCTTGTTCACCATGCTAGACAGTCTGGCCATGCCCAGTCTGCTGGCCGTGTTCTGGCAATTCCTGGTGACCGCCTTGCTGTTTCCGTTCGCCCACCGGCTGATCGACCGGTTCGAGGACGCGGACGTTCGGTTCCGGTGACGCCATGAGCGAACCGTCCATCTTCTTCTTCGAGGTCAATGAGCGGCAGGGGGTCTTCCACCGCCGGGCGTTTCTGATGGGCGGCCTGGCTGGCGGCGGGTTGCTTGCCTTGGGCGGACGGCTGGCGCAGCTGCAGTTGGTCGAGGCCCAGCGCTATCAGAAGCTTTCGGCCGGCAACCAGTTCAACTACCGCCTGGTGCCGCCGCCCCGCGGCCTGATCCTCGACCGCAACGGCGTGGCCCTGGCCTCGAACCGGCCCAATTTCCGGCTGCTGATCACCAAGGACTCCAAGGATTTCGACGTCGAGGCCTCCCTCGACGACCTGGCCACTCTGGTGCCGATCGACGGTACGCGCCGGTCGCGCCTGATCAAGGACATCGCCCGCGCGCCCAAGAAGGCTCCGGTGGCGGTGATGGAAGACATGACCTGGGAGGAGTTCTCCCGCGTCAACATCCGCGCCCCTGAGCTGCCGGGCGTCACCGCCGACATGGGCGAGGTGCGGGTCTATCCCTTCGGCGGGGCCTTCGCCCACGTGATCGGCTATGTGGCCAAGGTCTCGGATCGCGACCTGGAAAAGGCCAAGGACGAGCCCGACCAGGACCTGCTGCACCATCCGGGGTTCCGGATCGGCAAGGCGGGGATCGAAAAGGCCCTCGACCGCGACCTGCGCGGCCGTCCGGGCGCGACCAAGGCCGAGGTCGACGCCCAGGGCCGCGTCGTGCGTCTGGATCCCGAGGGCGACATCCTGCCGACCGCCGGCAAGGAAGTGAGGCTAACGCTGGACGCCGACATCCAGAACCGCGCGCTGGAAGTGATGGGTGAGGAAAGCGGCGCGATCGTCGTGATCGATATCCGCAACGGCGACCTGCTGGCCATGGTCTCGGCCCCCAGCTTCGACGCCAACCGCTTCGTCAAGGGCCTGTCGGGTCCCGAATATCGCGCCTTGGCCGAATATGAGCGCAAGCCGCTGCTGGACAAGGTGCTGAACGGCACCTTCCCGCCCGGCTCGACCTTCAAGCCGACCGTTGGTCTGGCCGCTCTGACTGCGGGCGTGGACCCAGAGGCGCGGGTCAATTGCGGCGGCAGCTGGTACTATGGCAACCGCACCTGGCGGTGCTGGGAGAAGCGCGGGCACGGCTCGCAGAACATGCACGAGGCCATCAAGAACTCCTGCGACATCTATTTCTACCAGACGGCGCTGAAGGTCGGCCCCGACGCCATCGCGACGACCGCCCGGGCCATGGGCTTTGGCCAGACCTTCGATATCGGCATTCCCGGCCAGAAGAAGGGGCTGGTGCCTGATCGTGCCTGGAAGAAGCGGGCAAACGTCAAAAATCCCCCGAACCAGACCTGGTTTCCGGGCGAGACTCCCAGCTATGGGATCGGGCAGGGGGCTCTGAACGTCAATGCCCTGCAGCTGGCGGTGATGACCGCGCGTCTGGCTAACGGTCGCAAGGCGCTGAACCCGCGGCTTATCAAGTCAGTCGGCGGCGTCGAGCAGCCCAGCGGCGCGGCCGTGCCCGACCTGCCGTTCACGATGGAGCACCTGGCCTATGTGCGCGGCGGCATGGAGGCGGTCGCCAATGACGTGCGCGGCACGGCCTATCGCCAGAGCCAGCTGGGTTTGGGCGACGTCAAGATGGCCGGCAAGACCGGCACCGCCCAGGTCCGCAGCTATGACAAGGTCGCCAACCGCAAGAGCGACAGCGTCGCCTGGAAGCTCAAGGACCACAACCTGTTCGTGGCCTTCGCGCCCTATGATGACCCGCGCTACGCCGTCGCCGTGATCATCGAGCATGGCGGCATGGGCGGCGCCACCGCCGGCGCCCCGCGGGCCCGCGAGGTGATGCGTGTGGCGCTGTTGAAGGATCCCGAAATCCGCGCCCGCATCGAACGCCCCGCGCCGCTGCCTGACGCGCCGGTCGAGGCCGCCGACGGCGCGGTCGAAGGCGCGGCGCCCGAAGATCCCACCGAGGGCGCGCCTCCGCCGCCTCCCGTTCCCGCCCCCGTTCCTGGAACACCCCGATGACCCTCAGCGGCGGCCTCAGCCGGCCCGGCGAACGCGACCGGCCGATCATCAAGTTCATGGAGATCGACTGGACCCTGTGCCTGGTCCTCTGCCTGATCGCCGGCACCGGCGCGCTGATGTTGTTCTCAATCGCAGGCGGCTCGTGGGAGCCTTGGGCCGACAAGCACCTGCTGCGCTTCGGGATCTATTTCGTGTTCATGATCGGCCTGGCGATGCTGGACCTGCGGGTCTGGTTCAGCCTGGCCTATCCCATCTATACTGCGGGCCTGATCCTGCTGGTGCTGGTCGAACTGATCGGCGACGTCTCGTTGGGAGCCCAGCGTTGGCTGCAGCTAGGCCCCCTGAGGTTTCAGCCGTCCGAGGTGATGAAGATCGGCGTCGTCCTGGCCCTGGCTCGCTATTATCACGGCCTTTCGGCCGACAGCGCCCGGCTGTCGTGGAAGCTGCTGGTGCCGGTGGTGTTGATTGGTCTGCCCACCTTGCTCGTCGCTCACCAACCCGACCTGGGAACCGCTGTGCTGATCGCCCTGCCGGGCCTGGCGGTGATGGTGCTGGCCGGCCTGTCGCTGCGCCTGATCATCGGCGGGATCGTGCTGGGGCTCGCGGCCCTGCCGCCGTTCATCTTCTTCGTGCTGCACGACTATCAGCGCAACCGCATCCTGACCTTCCTGCACCCGGAAAACGACCCGTCGGGCAACGGCTATCACATCATGCAGTCGAAGATCGCCCTGGGTTCCGGCGGGCTGATGGGCAAGGGCTTTGGCCTGGGCTCGCAGAGCCAGCTCAACTTCCTGCCCGAGAAACAGACCGACTTCATCTTCGCCACCCTGGCCGAGGAATTCGGCTTCATCGGCTGTTTCAGCGTGCTGTTCCTGTACGGCGTGGCGATCTTCATGGCCCTGCGCATCGCCTCGATCAGCCACAGCCACTTCGGCCGGCTGTCGGCGGCGGGCGGCACCGCGACCTTCGCGCTCTATGTGCTGATCAACGGCGCCATGGTGATGGGCATGGCCCCGGTGGTGGGCGTGCCGATGCCGATGCTGTCGTACGGCGGCACGGTCATGCTGACGGTGATGGTCGGGTTTGGGCTGGTCCAGGCCGTGCGGGTGCACCGCTATACCGAGGTGACCAGCGGCAAGGGTTCGTTGATGTAGGATCTAGGGGGCGATCACTTGCCCCCTACGGATCGCTTCGCGATCGTCTTCCCCCAGAGGGGGAAGAGCTCAGGCGCCGGCGCTGGCGCGAAGCTCCGCCCCCTCGCCGCGACAGACGGCGAAGCCGTCAGGTGGGGGCAAGTGGGTGAGCCACCTACTTCCCCTTCAACGCCCGCCCGGTCATCACCGCCCCCGCCCCGTACTTCCCGCGCAGCCCGTCGATCACCGTCTCGCTCTTTAACGCCTTGCGCTCGTCGCCGGCGAAGAAGTCGTCCGCCGCGCCCTCGGCGGGAACGAAGTCGGTCAGCCCCGCGCCGATCAGGCGATAGTGCAATCCCCCCGGCTCGGCGGCCAGCAGTTCGCGGGCCACCTGGAACAGGGTGCGGGCGGTCTGGATCGGGACGGGCAGGGTGCGGCGGCGGGTGTGAATCTTGAAGTCCGGCGTGCGCAGCTTCAAGGTCGCGACGCGTCCCGCGACCCCGCCGGCCCGAGCCTGGCGGGCGACCTTCTCGCACAGCGGCCAGAGTTCGTCCTCGAGGTCGTCACGCTTGTAGAGGTCGTCGTTGAACGTGGTCTCGGCGCTGATCGTCTTTCGTTCCTGCTCGGGATCGACCGCGCGCACGTCCCGGCCATGGGCCAGATGGTGCAGCCGCAGGCCGCTGGACCCCAAGGCCTTTACCAGCCACTTGAGGTCCGCTGCGGCGATGTCGCCGACCGTGCGCAGACCCTCTGAGGCCAGGCTGGCCACCGTCACGGGACCGACTCCGGGCAGGATCGACACGGGCCGCGGCGCCAGAAACGCCTCGACCCCCACGGCGCCGATCACCGAAAAGCCCCGCGGTTTGTCCAGCTCCGAAGCGATCTTGGCCAGGAACTTGTTGGGCGCCAGGCCGATCGAGACGGTAATGCCGATCTCGGCCTCGATCTCGCGCTGGACCTTGGCCAGCACCACCGCCGGCGGCGCGCCGTGCAGGCGCTCGGTGCCCGACAGATCGATCCAGGCCTCATCCAGCGACAGCGGCTGCACCAGGGGCGTCAGGGCCTCCAGCTTGGCCATGATCCGCGCGCTTTCGTGCTTGTACTTGGCGAAGTTGGGCTTGATGACCACCGCCTCGGGACACAGCTTCAGCGCCTTGTACATCGGCATGGCCGAGCGCGGGCCGCTCATCCGGGCGATGTAGCAGGCGGTCGTCACCACGCCGCGCTTGCCACCGCCGACGATCACCGGCTTGTCGCGCAGGCTCGGATCGTCGCGCTTTTCGACCGAGGCGTAGAAGGCGTCGCAGTCCAGGTGGGCCATCGACAGGTGGCCCAGCTCCTCGTGGAAGATCACGCGCGGCGAACCGCAGGAGGGACAGCGCGAGGCCTTGACCTCGCCCGTCGCCAGGCAGTCGCGGCACAGGCTTTTCATGCGAACAGCTTGCGGTCGATGGCCGCCTTGAGATCCGGCCACAGGTCGATGCGGGTATGCCGTTCGGGATCAGCGGGCGCCAGAGGCCGCAGCCGTTCGTCGGCCACCATCTGGAA
>JACMOF010000536.1 GCA_014378155.1 Caulobacter sp.
AGGTCCGCCGCGCGGGCGGCTCCCGAACAAAGCGACGTGGTGGCGAGAAGCGCCGCGGCGAGGCGGGCGAAGGTGCTTTTCATGATGGGCTCCCTGTCCCCGGGCGGAGCTGGACCGCCCATCCTGAACCCCGCCCCAGGGGCCGCGGTCCTTAGGGGCTACGGGGGCGCCTCGCCCGCGGACGACGGACGCAGCCACGAATACTGATCTGTGCCATTCGCGCCACAGCGCGAAAGGCACAGATCAGAAGCGATAACGGAGGCTGGCCCGCACGCTGCGAGGCTGGAACACGTGGTAATGGACGTCCTCGACGCCCTCGGTAGGTTCGCCGGCCAGCCGTGAGGCGTGATAGTAGTCGACATCGTGATCGTTGCTGTCGAGCACATTGAGCACGTCAACATACAGTCCGACGCGCTTGAGATCGCGCCCCACTCGGACATTGACCAAGCCCGAGCCGGTGGACTTGACGCTCTCGTCCTCGATCAGCGGATAGGGGCTGAAATAGCGGACCTGGGCGCTGGCCAGCCAGCCCGTTCCCGACTTTGCCGAGACCCCGGCGCTGACGACCAGGGGAATGGATCCGGGAATCTTGTCCCCGACCGGGTCGCTATCGCGAAATCTGGCGCCCGAATATGAAACTTCAAGATTGGCGTTCACCGCCTTGGCGGGGAAATAGTAGAGACCGAGCTCGACACCGCCGCGACGGCTGACCTCGGTATTGCCAGCGTCCCCGACAAAGAGCAGCTCGGAATCCAGCTGCAGGGTCCAGACCGCCGCGGTGGCTTGCAGGCGGTCGCCCAGATAGACCCGCGCACCGACCTCGCCGCCAACCGAGCGAACCAGCGGCGTGACGGGCTGGGCCGGATCGCCGCTGACGGGATCGACGGTGATGGTGACGCCCCGCGCGTCGTTGGAATGGAAGCCTTGGCCATAGCTGGCATAAAGCTCCAGCGGCGCGACCGGCTTGTAGACCAGGCTGGCCTTGATTGACGCCTTGCCGTCTTCAGCTTGGCCGGAATTGGCCGCAAGGGGCTCGGACCCGACGTCGAAGTTATAGTGGTCGTAGCGCAGTCCGACATAGCTGCGTAGCTTGTCGTTGAACCGGTGATCGTTGGCTACAAACAGGCCGACGCTGCCTTCCTTGACGCGGTCGTCGCGAACCAGATCCAGACGCTGGCGCGCGCGGGCGTGAAAAAGGCCCACTTGGCGGATGTCGTCGTAGCGCCCATCGACCTCGGCCCGCCAGCGATCGGCGCCAAGCTCCCACTGCTGCGAAACCTCGAACCCGTAGATGCGGCGATCGTCGACCTGTTCAAACTGGTCGCCATCGACGGGATCTTCGAGCAGGTAGGTGAAGTTGGAGAACAGATCGAGCTTCGACGCGATCGCATAGGCCTCCGCGCTCAGCTCACCACCCACGGAGGGCCCCTTCCAGCCCCCTGAAAGGCTGTAGCGCGAGGCCTCGCCGCCCACAGTCCTGTCGATGGAGCCAAATTCGGAGATCAGGCCCTGATCGACCGCGCGTTGCGAAATCTGGTCAGGCGAATTCCAGCGGTTGTCGTAGCCCATGATCATCAGGTGACCGCGCCCGCCGCCGACATCACCGCTGTATTTCAGCAGCCCGCTGACCTTCCGGACATTCTCGTCGATATCGGTCCACGGCCCGCTCAGGCTTTGCAGCTCCAGGCCATACAGCAGATCGCCGGGACCCAGCTTGGCGGAGTCCGCCACCACGCCGCGCCGGTAGCCATACTCACCGACCGTGACCTCGGCCAGGCCTTGGGCCAGGCGGTCGGCGATCTGGAACCGCGCCGATCCGGCGGAGGAGAAGTCACCGACATCGGCATAGTAGACACCCTTGTGTTAGGTCAGCGCCTCGACGGTTTCGGGGATCAAGAAATTGAGATCGGTATAGCCCTGGCCGTGGCCGTGGGTACGCATGTTCACCGGCATCGCATCGACCGAGGTGGCGAAATCGGTTCCGTGATCCAGGTTGAAGCCGCGCAGGAAATACTGGTTGGCCTTGCCGCTGCCCGAGTGCTGGGTGGCGATCAGGCCCGGCACGAACTCCAGCAGGTCCCCGGTACGCAGCAGTGGCCGGGCGGCGATCTCGCCCTGCCCCACCACGCCCTCCGACGCCGAGATCGCCTCACCCACCAGATCCTTGCGACGGCCAGTGACGACAACGGAACTGACCGCCGCCGCGGCCGGCCCCACACCGGGCGGCGCCGGTTCACTGGCGGCCACCCAGGTTGGGGCCGCAGCGAGAACCGCCGTCATCACCGCGAGGCGCATTAGCATCAGAGGTCCCACCGCGTTCGCATGAACTCCTGGACCTACGTTCACAACGGCGCTGGGACGCGTCGGCGCGGCTTTATTCGTGAACCGTCCTGTCATAGGCTTTGGTGGAGGGAGTGCCCATGGACCAGCGCAAGGCCTTGAAATCTGCGGGCTTGGCTCTGCTCCTCGTGCTCGTCACGCTTCCGCCGGCCGCCGGCACGAGCGAGGGCGAGGCCAGCGTCTTGGCGCGAAAGGTCCTCGACTCCACGACCCTCGAATGGTCTCAAGCCTTCAGCGCTAGGGGAAGCGCCTACCGCGCGCCCAAGGTGATGTTCAACCGCCTTCCTCGCCTCCACCCCGCGCGCGGGGCCGGCTATTCGCCGGGCGAGCTCGTGACCCTGGATCTCGGCGAACTGGAGGAAACTCGCGCGATCTTCCCAAGAGATGGCAACGCCTTGGCAGCCCTGATGATTGCCCATGAAGTTGCCCACCACGTCCAGTTCCTGGAGATGCGCGAGGGTCGCTAGATCCGTCCTGCAGATCCGGCCTACGAACTCCAGGCCGATTGCGCTGCAGGCTGGTGGCTGGGTCGCGCCAATGCACGGCAAGGCGCCGCTAAGGGCGCGCCACTATTCGCGACGCCCAATCTCGACCTACAGCTTCCTCGACTTTTCCAGACGCTCTACACGCTCAAGCATCGCCGGCTGTCGACACCATCGCTTGCGGCCGCGCGACGCCATGGCTCCGACGCCGACCGGATCGTCGCCTTCAAGCGGGGCTTGGCTGCGGTCAACGCGTCCACGTGTTGGCCGAGCGCCAAGACTTGAGGCGATCACTCATATAGCCGCCGTGAGGCGATGATCGCCGGCGGCTCAGACCGCGCCCGGGCGTCGCAAGATCGATCAGTTGCGACTTTGGCCCGCATCGGCGGCAGATCAAAGCGGAGGCGATCGCGCTACGCTCGGCCCACCTCTGGAACAGCCGCTCAACTATTGAGACGAGCAATCGCTCAGCGAAAGAAGCAAGAAAAAGCTCCTTGATGGAATGGCTTGTGAACCCCCTCGAAGCCGTGACTTCCCTCGTCAACGAGCAGGTGACTAGCACTCAGGTCGCAACGTCAGGCGAGCGCATCCTTGGCGGTGGCCGTCGTCAGAGCATGGGCGTCACGTGTCGGACGGCGGCGCAGGAAGTAGACGCCGGCGAGGCCAGTGCAGACCACGCCGACGACGCTGGTGGCATAGGCGCTGGCGATGAAGAAGCCGAGCCAGTCCAACCGTACCATGGCGAAGTTGCGCCAGACCAGCAGGGCGACGCTGCCGAGATAACCCGAGGCGTCG
>JACMOF010000537.1 GCA_014378155.1 Caulobacter sp.
CGACATCCCGTCGCGGGCGGTTTTTCTTTGCGTCGCAAGGCCTTGCTTGAACAAGGAAAACGCCCATCGTCCGTAGGCGGAATTCATCAGGGTTCGGACGATTTTTCTTGCGTCTCGACCAGTCTGGGGCATGCTTGACGACGACGCGCTGACGACTGGGAGGGGGCAAGCCCCTGTGAGCCGCGCGCGTCTCCTGGTCCAACGGCCTGTCTTGTTTTTCAAGCGAAGTCTGGGAGACGCCGCCATGAACGTATCGAAGATGAACCACGCCATGCTGTCCTTCGCCCTGCTGGGCGGGATGCTCGTCGGCGGGAGACCCGCGCTCAAGCCGACGGCTCAGCCGTCAAAGGCGTCGGAGCGGAAATAGGAAAAAAAAGGGGCGGTCCGCTGTGCGGGCCGCCCCTTCCTGTCGTCAATGTCCAAGTCCTAGGACTTGGCGGCCGTGTTGCAGTCGGCGAGGCCGGCGGCGTCCAGCTCTTCGCCGCGATAGTTGAAGGTCGTGATCGCGCCAAGTTCCGCCGCGACCTTGCGGCAGGCGCGCCCGATCGGAAGCGACTTGACTGCGGGCGCGGCGCAGACGTCACCGGTGCAGCGCCAGGCGGCGCCGTCCAGGATCAAGGTCGGAGCCTTGGATGGGGCCTTGAGCTTGAGGACCGCTCCCTCGGCCGCCAAGGCGGCGGACGACATGGCGGAAGCCGCGACAAGCGCGGCGACAAAAAGACGCATGATGGTTTCCTATATCCCCAGGCCGACAAGGGGAGGTCGGCCCATCTCAGGTTCGTTTTTTTTCGCTACTAAGTCAAGAAGCGGAGCGTGTCCGAAACGTTTGTTTGCCTGGTTTCCAAGCTCCAGGCCAGTAGGGTTGGCGTTACATCGCTGGCCTTTTCAACGGACCGCCAGCAATCGGCCAGGCTGGGCGGGGTCAAACCCTCGTCGATGGTGTGCTGCAGCAGGGCGAACAAGGGGTCCCAGAAGCCGCGTGGGTTGTGAAACATGATCGGCTTGGCG
This sequence comes from Caulobacter sp., assembly GCA_014378155.1. Lineage (GTDB taxonomy): Bacteria > Pseudomonadota > Alphaproteobacteria > Caulobacterales > Caulobacteraceae > Caulobacter. Next base: position 1,009 of record JACMOF010000537.1, read on the forward strand.
TGCAGGTCTAGCCGTCGCCATGACAGGAGCTCGATGATTTCCTCCAGCGTGCCGATCCCGCCGGGCAGCACCACGAAGGCGTCGGAACGCTCGAACATCATCATCTTGCGCTCGTGCATCGAGGTGACGATCACGGTCTCGACGTCGTCGAACGGCTGCTCACGGCCGCGCAGAAAGTCCGGGATGATGCCAAGGACCTTGCCCCCCGCAGCATGAGCCCCGCGCGCCGTGGCGCCCATCAGGCCCACGCCGCCGCCGCCATAGACCAGCTTCAGCCCGGCCCTGGCGAAATCGCCGCCAATTTCGAAGGCCGCGTTCAGAAAAGCGGGATCGGCCGTGTTCGACGACCCGCAGTAGACGCAGACGGACGTCAGCGCGCTGGCGCCGGGGCTGCTTTGCTCGCTGGACAGGTCGGGCATCGTCGTCCACTCCAGGAAAAATAAACAGCGGGCCGGTTCTTGTGGACAAGCGCGGCGCGCCGCACGTGAACACCCAGGAAATTGGCCGGCGGGGCGTCGTCGGTCGTTGGATACGCCATGATCAGGATTCGCAAGATCGGTTTCAAGTCGGCCATGCTCCTGGCTGTGGCCGCGGCCCTGGCTTTGGGAGCCTGTGATGGCGGCGAAGGCTGGCGGCATGCTCCGGCCGCGACTGACGCCGAGCAAGCCTCGCCCCAGGCCGACTATCTCAAGCCGCCGGAGGTTCTTTCTGCGGCCCGTCAGGCCGACGGCGTGGTGCTGTCGGGTCAGGCGGCTCCAAGGTCCAGCGTGCGGCTGGGCGCGCCGACCGGTGAAGCCCTGTTGGGTCAGGCTGACGAGGCCGGCCATTGGCGCTTGCTGGCCCCTCAGGCCGCAGAGCCTAGGCTCTACGGCCTGTCGATGACCCTGCAGGGGCGCACAGTGCAGGCCCAGGGCTATCTGATGGTGACCCCCGGCGGCTTGGCCGTGCTGCTGCGGGCCGGGGCGGGGGCGGAGGTCCTGGCCCAGACCTCGCCGTCGCCACGCATTCTGGCCGTCGACTACGACCGCAGCGGCGGAGGCGTGATCTCCGGTGTCGCCATGCCCGGCGCAGGGCTGGGCGTCCGCGTTGATCGCACCACGCGTGGTGAGGGCAAGGCTGACGAGGCAGGCCGGTTCGCCCTATCGCTCAACCAGGCCTTGGGAGCTGGCGCCCGTACGATCCAGGTCGCCGGCGAGGGGGGGGAGCAACAGATCGTTCTCGAGGTGAGCCCACCCCAGCCGCCGTCGGGCGGTCCCGTGCGGTCGACCCTCACGCCGCGAGGCTGGCGTGTCGATTGGATCACGCCGGGCGGCGGCGTGCAGACCACGCAATTGCTGGAAGGCGCCCAGTGAGAGGCATGGCGCGCGGCGGCGCGGCCGTCTCTGGCGCGGTCTCGGCCCCGGACGTCAAGCCCAACGGCTGGAAGGCCCTCACCGACCTCGCCCGCCTCGTCATGCGCTCCGAGGCGCCTGGCCTGCGCTGGCGCGTGACCGTCGCCCTGGCCTTCACCTTCGTCGGCAAGTTCCTGGGCGTGATCGCCCCCTTGCTGCTGGGCAAGGCCGTCAATGAGCTGAGCCAGGGCAAGACCGCCGCCGCGCAGGTCAGCTTCGCCTTCGCGGGCCTGGCTGGCGGCTGGGCCTTGATCCGGTTCATCGCCGCCGCCGCGCCCCAGGCCCGTGATGCAGTGTTCACGCCAGTCGCCCAGGCGGCCCAGACTCGGGCGGCGGTCGAGACCTTCGCCCACGCCCTGTCGCTGTCGATCGACTTCCACCAGACCAAGCGCACGGGCTCGCTGTCGCGGGTGATCGATCGCGGGGCGCGGTCGATGGACTTCCTGCTGCGCGGCCTGGTGTTCAACATCGCGCCCACCGCCGTCGAACTGATCATGGCTGCCGTCGTGCTGGCCAAGGCCTATGACTGGCGCTTCGCCCTGACGGCGGTGGTCACTGTGGTGATCTATGGCGTGATCACCTTCTCGATCTCCGACTGGCGCATCGGTCATCGCCGCGTGATGAACGAGGCCGACGCCGAGGCCGCCGGCCGGGCCGTCGACGCCTTGCTGAACTACGAGACGGTCAAGGCCTTCGGGGCTGAGGACCGGGCGGTGGCCGGCTATGACAACGCCCTGCGCACCTATGGCGAGGCCAATATCAAGGCGACCAACTCGCTGACCCTGCTGAACGTCATCCAGTCGGCGGTGATGAGCCTGGGTCTGGGCGTCATGGCCATCCTGGCTGGCAGCGAGGCCGCACATGGCGACATCGGCCCGGGCGACGTCACAGCCGCAGTGCTGATCCTGGTCAATCTGTATGGCCCGCTGAACATCCTGGGTTTCGCCTACCGCGAGATCCGCCAGTCGTTCATTGATATGGAAGCCATGCTCGAGCTGCGCCGCGCCCAGCCGGACGTGGCCGATGCCGCCGACGCCATCGACCTGCCGCCGCCCGCCGACAGACGGGGCGGGGCGGTGGCCTTCGAAGGCGTGTCCTTCCGCCATGGACAGCGCTCCGAGGGGCTGCAGACCGTGACCTTCGCCGCCGAACCCGGCACGACGGTGGCTATCGTCGGTCCATCGGGGGCAGGCAAGACCACCATGGTGCGTCTGGCCCTGCGGATGATCGACCCCCAGGCTGGGCGCGTCACCCTGGATGGCCATGACTTGAAAGCGCTGAAACAAACCTCCCTGCGCCGCGCCGTCGCCCTGGTGCCGCAGGATGTGGCCCTGTTCAACGACACCCTGATGGCCAACATCGCCTTTGCCCGTCCCGAGGCGTCTGAGGCCGACGTCTGGGCCGCCGCCGAGGCGGCCGAGCTGGGCGAGTTCATTCGAGGTCTACCCGAAGGCATGGAGACCAAGGTCGGCGAGCGCGGCCTGAAGCTGTCGGGCGGCGAGCGGCAGCGGGTCGGGATCGCCCGGGCCCTGCTGGCCGACCCGCGGGTATTGATCCTCGATGAGGCGACCAGCGCCCTGGACAGCCGCACCGAGGCGGCGATTCAGGCCACGCTCCGCAAAGCCAGGGCCGGGCGCACGACCTTGGTGGTGGCCCACCGCCTGTCAACCATCGCCGACGCCGACGAGATCATCGTCCTACGCCGAGGCAGGGTGGTCGAGCGCGGCGCGCACGCAACTCTGCTAGACGCTGGCGGCGAATACGCGGCGTTGTGGCGCAGGCAGACCCGAGAGAAACCGGTTGCGGCGGAGTAGCCGCGTCATTGACTCGGCCGTCCGCCAAGCTAGAACGAATGTAGAACAAAAATGGCGGTTACTGTGATGCTGACGCGCAAGATCGATCGGGCTCTCGACGCCATGGCCGCGTGTCAGGATCGCGTGCCCGCCCTGCGCGAAATTTATCGCGCCGACAGCCCGGAGAGCTTGGCGCTGGCCAGCCTGCTGGAGGCCGTGGAGCGCGCCCAACGTGTCCTGCAGGGCGACACAGCCTCGACGGCGGGCTAGAGCATTTTTCGAGCGAAGCGGTTTCGGTTCGCGTGAAGAAAAATGCGTCAAAACAAAAGGTTAGAGCTCCCGACCTGACGCAGTCAGCCCGGGAGCTCTAACGGGTCACAATTGTGGGGTGCGAGACCGGCGCCGCCCGCTGTAGTCTCAAACCCAGCCCCATTCGAGCTTAGGAGCCGCCCTTGCGCTATCTTCACACCATGGTCCGCGTGAAAGACCTCGACGCCTCGCTGCGCTTCTATGTCGACGGCCTGGGCCTGACCGAAATGTACCGGATGGAGAATGACAAGGGCCGCTTTACCCTGGTGTTCCTCGTCGCGCCTGAGGACGTCGAACTGGCCAAGGAGCGCCGCGCGCCTCTGGTCGAGTTGACCTATAATTGGGATCCCGAAGATTATGACGGCGGCCGCAATTTCGGCCACCTGGCCTACCGCGTCGATGACATCTACGAAACTTGCCAGCGGCTGATGGACATGGGCGTGACGATCAACCGTCCGCCGCGTGACGGCCACATGGCTTTCGTCCGCTCGCCCGACAATATCTCGGTGGAGCTGCTGCAGGATGGCAATCTGGATGCCGTCGAACCCTGGGCCTCGATGCCTAATACCGGGGCTTGGTAGGCGGCTTAAACGAGTTTGGTTCGCAATTCTGGCGGCGCGAACGTCGCGGCCAGGGCTTCCAGTCGCTGAGCAGGATCGTCGATGATCGCCAGCCAGGCCAAGCGCGCCAGTTCCAGCTTGTAGATCGTCGCATAGCCGGTCGAGAACGGTGACGGCGTGCTGCCAGGCGGTTCAGCGGCCTTGGCGTTCAGCAGGCGCTGGCGGGCGAGGATGGCCGGGCGGTCGATCAGTACCTGACCGTCACCTCCGGCGACCCAGCTATCGACCACGGCCGAGGCGGCCACGGCGTAATAGACCATGACGGGAAGGGCGCGTTTCTGCGGCGCCGGCTCGGCGATCATGGTCGGCTTGGCGCTGGCGGGGTCGATGATCTTGAAAGCCAGCGCCGCTCCGCCCCGTTGCAGGACGGTCTTCCAATGATCGTTGGACTCACTCATGGTTAAGCCTGTATCCGCTGTGCGCCGCGCGGTGAAGACCCAACGCGGCAAATGGCACAGCGGATACGGACTCAGTCGGAAATCTTCGGAGCGCTTGTCGCTACTCCGCCGCCACCGTCTCGCGAGCCGTCAGGGCCGGGTAGTCGGTGTAGCCCTTGGCGCCAGGGCCATAGAAGGTCGTAGGGTCCGGCGCATTGAGCGCGGCGCCGGCCTTGAGGCGCTCGACCAGGTCCGGATTGGCGATATAGGCCTTGCCGAAGGCCACGGCGTCGGCCGCGCCGGTATCCAGAGCCGTCTGGGCGGTCTCGGCGGTGAACTGCTCGTTGGCGATATAGACGCCGCCGAACTTGGCCCGCAGATCCATGCCCAGGCTGTCTGGGCCCGAATATTCTCGGGCACAGAGGAAGGCGATGCCGCGCTTGCCCAGTTCGGTGGCGATGTAACCAAATGTAGCGGCGAGATCGCTGTCGCCCATCGAATGGGCGTCGGCGCGCGGGGCCAGGTGGACGCCCACGCGACCCGGGCCAAAGACCGAGACGGCGGCGTCGGTGGCGTCTAGCAGCAGGCGCGCGCGGTTTTCGATCGAGCCGCCGTATTGGTCGGTGCGCTGGTTGGAGCCGTCCTGCAGGAATTGGTCGAGCAGATAGCCATTGGCGCCGTGCAGTTCCACGCCGTCAAAACCAGCGTCCTTGGCGTTCTGGGCGCCGAGGCGGAAGGCCTCGACCACGCCGGCGACTTCCTCGGTTTCGAGGGCGCGCGGCGTGGGATAGGGACGCTCGGGGCGCAGTAGGCTGACATGACCGTTGGCGGGCAGGGCGCTAGGGCCGACCGGCGCGGCGCCGTCGTGGAACGAGGGATCGGAGACCCGGCCGACGTGCCAAATCTGCATGAAGATCCGACCACCCTTGTCATGCACGGCCTTGGTGATCAGCTTCCAGCCCTCAACCTGTTCCTTGGACCAGATGCCGGGCACGCCTTGATAGCCAACGCCTTGGGGCGAAACCGGCACGCCCTCGCTGATCAGCAGGCCGGCGGAAGCGCGCTGGGCGTAATATTCAGCCATCAGGGTGTTGGGGATCTGGCTGTCGCCGGCCCTTAGCCGGGTGAGCGGGGCCATCACGATACGATTGGGCAGGTCGAGGTCGCCGAGGCGAAGCGGGTCGAACAGTGTGGGCATGGAAGCAGTCCCTGAAGGGGTCGCCGACGACCGCGTCGGCGTCCAGCTTATCTGGAGCGTCACGATGGGATCGCAACTGTCACAGGGGCTGATTTTATTCTGCGGGTCGCCGCAGGGAATCTGAACGGGCCATACGGAACGTCCCGCAGCGTCCGATCGTTGGCTCTGAACACTAGTGGAGACTTCTCATGGCCGATCTTGACGTGACCAACGGCGACAAAGCCGACGACAGCTACGATCCCTCGACGGTCGAAGCCAACCGCAACATCCAGCAGGGCGGCGGAGTCGGCGCGCGCGACCTAGCCCGCCAGGACGAGCCCGCCGAGATTGTCACGCCCGACGGCGGCGACAGCGACGACGACGCGCCGGTCGAGTCGCTCGGGCTCGCCCATCCCAAAGACTGACCCCCATGGCCGAACTCGACGCCAAAAAGCGTGACAAGCTTCCCGACAAGGCGTTCGCCGAGCCGGACAAGCGGGCCTATCCGATCGAGGACAAGGCCCACGCCCGCAACGCCAAGGCTCGCGCCAGCCAGGCCGTGAAGGCGGGCCGAATGTCGAAGGCTGAGGCGACGAAGATCGACAAGAAGGCCGACGCCGTCCTCAAGAAGGACTGATCAGGCTCGACCTCGGCGGGTGGTCCGGTCTATTCGCGAAGGACCGTTCCACTCGCCGCCCAGAGAATCCCCATGCCCTCCGGCCTCGCCGCCCTGCTCGACGACATTGCCGGCATCACCAAGCTGGCCGCCGCTTCTTTGGACGACGTCGGCGCCGCCGCTGGCAAGGCGGGAACCAAGGCGGTCGGCGTGGTGATCGATGACACCGCCGTGACGCCGGGTTACGCCATGGGCTTCACGCCCGAGCGCGAACTGCCGATCGTCTGGAAGATCGCGGTAGGCTCGTTCCGCAACAAGCTGCTGTTCCTCCTGCCCGGTGCGCTGATCCTCAGCGCCTTCGCCCCTTGGGCCGTGACGCCGATCCTGATGTGCGGCGGGGCCTATCTGTGTTTCGAGGCCACCGAGAAGATCATCGAGTCCTTTGGTCACCACGAGGCCGGAGACGAGGTCGAGGAACTGGCCCAGAGCAGCGCCGAGCTCGAGGCCCAGAAGGTGGCCGGCGCCATTCGCACCGACCTGATCCTGTCGGGCGAGATCATGGCCATCGCCCTGGCCGACGTCGCCGACCGCCCCCTGGCCATCCAGGCCGCCGCGCTGGCGGTTATCGGGATCGCGCTGACCGTCGTGGTCTATGGCGTGGTCGGGTTGATCGTGAAGATGGACGACATCGGCTTGCATCTGGCCAAGGGGGCTTCGGCCCCGCTGCGCGGCTTCGGACGCGGGCTGGTCAAGGCCATGCCTGTGACCATGGGGGCGCTGACCGTGATGGGGACAGGGGCCATGCTGTGGGTCGGGGGCGGGATCATTGTCCATGGCCTGGCGCACTTCGGCCTCCACGCCATTCCCAAACTGGTCGAAACGGGCTCGCATTGGGCGGGGTCCGCACCGGTGGTCGGCGCGGTGACAGGTTGGATGGCGATGGCGGCGGGCTCTGCGGTGGTTGGATCGATCGTCGGCAGTGTCGTGGTGGGCGTGCTGCATCTCGTGCCGCGCCGCAAGGCCCATTGATTGATCAAGGTCTCGGTGCTTGAGTTTGCGCGGCGGCTGAGACAGCGAAGGAAAGCGACATGTGCGACGACGATATCCATCAGGGCCTGGTGCACGATCCCCGCCTTTCCCGCCGCGGCTTTGGCCTGATGACCGTTGCGATCGGCGGCCTGGCCGCGACAGCCGCCCACGCGCAGGACACGGTCGTCGAGCAGGACGTCCAGATCAAGACGCCGGACGGCGTGGCCGACGCCGCCCTTTACTATCCCAAGGGCAAGGGCGCCTGGCCGGCCGTTCTGGTGTGGCCCGACGTGATGAGCCTGCGGCCGGTGTTCCGCGACATGGGCCGCCGGCTGGCGGCGGCCGGCTACGTGGTGCTGGTGCCCAACCTCTACTACCGCGCCAAGAAGGCGCCGGTGATCGAGGGCGCGTTCAATTTCGCCAATCCCGAGGACCGGGCCAAGCTGACCCCGCTGCGCGCTACCGTGACCCCCGAAGGCACCGACCGCGACGCTGCCGCCTATGTGGCCTTCCTGGACGCCCAGAAGCAGACCAGCAAGGCCAGGAAGATTGGCGTGCAGGGCTATTGCATGGGCGGGCCGCTGGCCTTTCGCACGGCCGCGGCGGCGCCGGGTCGCATCGCCGCGGTGGCCAGCTTCCACGGCGGCGGTCTGGTCACCGACCAGCCGACCAGCCCGCATCTACTGATCCCCAAGACTCACGCCGAATTCCTGATCGCGGTGGCTGACAACGACGACAAGTCGGACCCGACCGTGAAGGACAAGTTGAAGGCGGCCTTCGACACGGCCAAGCGGCCCGCCAAGGTCGAGGTCTATACCGGCGCGGCGCACGGCTGGACCGTCAAGGGTAGCCAGGTCTATGACGAAGTGGCCGCCGAGAAGGCTTGGGCCGAACTTCTGGTGTTGTACAAGCGCGCGCTCGCCTAGCGTCCGTCGCGGCGCGGACCGGCTGGTCCAGCCGCAGGTCGCGAGAATGGATCAAAGCCGCGCATAGCTTCGCGCTGTAGGGCGGCGGGAGTGCTCATGGTGGCTCTTTTTCGCAGGCTCATCCGTGCTAGCTTCAGTAGCGATGGAGGAAACGATGAGCCTGAAGAACAAATGTGTGGTGGTCACCGGTGGCAGCGCGCGAGGCCGCGCGCGGCTGAAGGCCATCAACGCCGGGCCGCCGCCCCAGCCCGTCAGCCGTCCGACTTCAGCGGCCGTCGCGCGTTATGTGACGCTGTTCAACCAGCGAAACTGGGAGGCCCTACGGGCGCTACTTGCCGACGACGTCCGGCTCAGTCAATCCGCCCATCCGCTCCGTGTCGGCGCGGCGGATGTGGGGATGTTCTTCACGATCTACGCCCAGAGCCCAACGGTTCACCTGGTTCCTGCCTGGAGAACCGCGAGGTCGTAGCCGTTTTCGAGAACGGCCTGGGGCCAGCGCCCAGCTACATCATGTGGCTAGCTTGGCGTGAGGGCCAGATTGCCTTCATTCAGGACTATCGCCATGTCCGATATGTGGTCGCCGACGCAGAATTGGCGCTCGCGCCGTCCTAGGCCTCGGCGGCGATCTGGCGCAAGGCCTGCTCGAAATAGTCCGCGGGCTGTCCGCCGGAGATCAGGTAGCGGTCGTTGATCACCACGGCGGGCACCGAGCTGATCCCGGCGGCCTGCCAGGCGCGCTCGGCCTCGCGGACCTCCTGGGCGTAGCGGCCCGAGGTCAGCACCTCATGCGCGGCATGCGGGTCAAGGCCAACCTGCAGCGCGGCCGCCACCAGCACCTCGTGGTCGGCAGGGCTTCGACCGTCCGTGAAATAGGCGTCGAAGAGGGCACGCTTCAGGGCCGGTTGGTGGCCGACGATCCCCGCCCAGTACAGCAGACGATGGGCGTCGAAGGTATTGTAGATTCGGCTATTCTCATCGGTCACCATGGTGAAGCCGACGGCGGCGGCCCGGTCGTGGATCGCCTGGCGGTTGGCTGCCGATTGCTCACGGGTCGCGCCGTACTTCTCGGCGACATGCTCGACGATGTTCTGCCCCTCGGGCGGCATGTTTGGATTGAGTTCGAACGGTTGAAAGTGAATCTCGGCCTCGACGAGATCGCCGACCCGCTCGAGCGCGGACTCCAGTCCACCCAGGCCGACGATGCACCAGGGGCAGGATATGTCGGAGACGAAGTCGATCTTCAGGGGCGTGGCCATGGCGGGTCCAGTCGTGGGGAGATTCGACATATAGGATGAGGCGCCGCGTGACCTAGGATCAAAAGACTCAAGGCCGCCGGGTGGCGAGAACAGCGGCGGGGCAAGCCGCGCGCTCGGCTGGTGTCAGGCTGGCCGGATTGGCGATCGTCGTGACCAAGGGAGGACCGGGCGTGAAGGTCGCGAAGGACTGGGCGTCGGACAGCCCCGCATCCGAAGCGTGCAGTCGACCCCGGCCAGTCCAGGCCTGGCGCTCTTCGGCGCTCAGGCCGCCCAGCGTGGCGCCGTCGATATAGAAGGTGACGTCGCGACCCAGGCGATCGACCCTCTGGGCGCTGGGGCGGACCTTCAGCGCGATGGCGCGCCGAACCTTCCACGCCTGAGCCAGGGGATCGCTCGCGAGCAAGGTCGCGATCGCGTTGCGAATGGGGCCGAGTTCGGGGCTGGTGTGCGCGGACCGGTCCTTGAAGAAGGCGTAGTCGATCTCCGTGGGCACGCGGCCGTTGGCGGCGTAGGCGCTCATGAAGGTGCGGATCTTGCCGCCATCGAGGCTTGCGCTCTTGTAGAGACCATCGAAGGTGGCCCGCACGGCGGGCACGCGACCGATCGTGTCAAACCCAGCCTTCCAAGCCGCCCGGCGCGCCGGATCTGCCCAAACGCCGCAAAGATAGGTCTCCAGCGTGCGATCGACGGTGCGATCAGGCATGCGGAACATGCGCCGCACGGCGTCCGCCTCGACGCCAAAGCTTGACGCCAGCACGACAGGATCCGCTGTGTCCACGGCCTGCAAGATCAATTGCACCTCGCGCCCGCCACCGCCCGTGGCGCCGTTTGGCCCCCAGGTCAGGTAGGATCGCGGGTCGTTGGAGAAGCAAAGATTGGCGCCAGCCGCCGGATTATAGCGTGGCTTGGACTGGCAGAAGTTCCATTCCATCCGGGTATAGTCGGTGTCCTCGTAGGTCAGCATCAAGGTGCGGGCGCGCGCATCGACGTTGGGTGGCGCGCCACCGACCAGGGCGTTCCAGTAGGGGAGGGTCAGCGCGCCAGACCGCGCATCGGCGTCTCCGGCCAGGACGGTGGCGAAGGCGGGGCAGTTGGCCAGACGGGCCAGCGCGGTCCGCGTACCAGCACCAAATTGCCCATCGACCGTGATCGTCGCGGCGCGACCGCAAGCGACCAAACCGGCCTTGGCCTTCTCCTGCGCCTGGCTGACTGGCCCGTAGCGGCCGTCAAACAGCCCCTTCTCCGCAAAGCGATAGAGCACCTGGGCGTTCGCAATGCCGGCGGAAGAGATCATTATGAGGGCCAAAAGCCCCACTCGGAAGTCATGTAGAACCATGGCGCCCCCCGCAGGCCGAAGTGGTCGGCCAGAGCGCGCACGTCCGATGCGCGGCTCGTATAACAGCGGTATCATTGCGACGCGGTGTTGGACAGGGAGGTCGTTGGTTGGGCGGGCGCGCACGGAAAGTTAGGAGCGCGCGGTGGGCAACCGCACGGATCAGCCTCGCACGGTTGGCCGGAAGGTCGATCCAACCGTAGTCGTTCGGTCATGTAAATTGCCGGGGCGGCGCTCGCGGTGAGGGGATAGATCTCGCCAGATCGGGTATCTTCGCCTGCGGGTAGGTTATCGGGCGGCGGATCGCAGTCCATGCGTCATGGCTTGGGCCGCAATCGCGGCCTGAGTGCGGTTGTGAACGTTGAGCTTGCGCATCAAGGCGGTCATGTGAGCCTTGACCGTGGCCTCGGCGATGCCGAGGTCAAAGGCGATCTGCTTGTTGAGCAGTCCTGAATTGACGCCTGCCAAGACCTTCATCTGGGTCGGCGTAAGGTCGCCAAACGCCGCCTGCGGGCCCCGGTCGAGAACGCGGACTTCCGTCGTGGTCATGCTTGATCCCCTCTGCTTCATCCCTGCGCATTCATCTTGCAATGACGCGGCGCCTGCCTGTCTTGTCCGTCGACTCGGTCGGTCGATGCAGGTTCACGTCGCTGATGGTAACGCTATCTGTTGGACAAGTTCAAGCTGTTTTGGCTTTGGGAGCGTGCACATTCTATAATAGCTAGAGAGACGCTAAAACCTGTCATACAGGTTTTAGCGTGATGGCCTAGCTCGACAGAGTTCGGTGACGCGCTGAGCTGCCGCCTCGGTCAACGCGGCTTTCTACGAGACGCGGATGGCGCAATGGTGCGCCTGTCGAATGGGAGATCGATGAATGAGCGAAGGCCGCTTGGCCGACCGGGCGTACACGGGCATCGTGGAAATGATCAACGCCGACGGCTTGGCCGTGGGGGATCGTTTGCCGTCCGAGGCTCGCCTGTCGGAGATTTTCGGCATGTCGCGCACCATTGTGCGTGAAGCGTTGGTCCGCTTGGCGGCCGACAGCATCACCGAGGCGCGACGTGGGGCGGGGTCGTTCGTCAAGAACCGGCCGTCCGACAAGCTGAGCGCCTACATGCCGCTCTCGGAATTGCCGTCTACGCTCGGCAGCTACGAGGTGCGTTTCGTGCTCGAGGCGGAAGCGGCGCGCCTTGCGGCGGCCCGGCGGTCCGCGGAGGAAATGGCAAGTATCGAAGAGGGCCTCATGGCGTTGCGCGCGGCGCTGCTGTCGAACGCACCAGCCCACGTCGAGGACATGGAGCTGCACCGTCGAATCGTGCTGGCCACCGCCAACCCGGCCTTCCTGCACGCGTTCGAGGCGCTGCAGCCCGACGTCGATCGGATCATGCGCGCGGGTGTCGGCATTTCACGCTCGCGGCCTCCAGAGGCCATCGGCGAAATGATGCGCGAGCATGAGATGATCGTGGAAGCGATCCGGGTGCAGGACGGCGACGGCGCGGCTCTCGCCATGAGATGGCATCTGTCACAGGGGCGAAAACGGCTCATGCCCTGATAGACGCCAAACCCGGCCGGTTTGACGGTCGTTCGCTTCCAGCCAAGCCAGCGTGGCGTCGCGCAATTGCAGGGGCGAGGCTTCGGCGGCGAGCGCCGTGGCCGCTTCGTCCGCCCCCGGGCGCTCGAGCGTAGCCAGTTGGCTGCCTAGCAGGCTGGCGGGCATGTAGTGACCGGTGCGTTGGTCAAGGCGACGCTGAAGCTCGTCAGGATTTGGGTCGAGCAGCACGAAACGCGTGAGCGCCGGAATGGCGGCGCGGAGGCGGTCGCGATAGCTGCGCCTTAGAGCCGAACAGGCCGCCACGGCTGTTCCACTTGGCGTCAAGGCTTGGCCGATGGCGCCGCCCAACCGATCAATCCAGGGCCAGCGGTCGTCGTCGACAAGCGGCTGGCCGGTGCTCATCTTGCTAATCGCGGTCGCGTCATGGAAGTCGTCGCCGTCAAGAAACGCACAGCCCAAGGCATCGGCGAGAACGGCGCCGAGCGTGGATTTTCCGCTGCCGCTCACCCCCATGATGATGAGGGCGACAGGCGCTGGTCCAGTCTGACGGGAGGGCGGCTGCACACGGCGTCCTTGGGCTGACCGGCGATGGGGCCCGTCGATAGGTCGGCGGGCCCGCCGAGGAGTGAAGATGCAGTTTTAGGGGCAAGGCGAGCAGGCGAGAACTACGACCATGGTCGTGGATGGCGACCCGCTTCCAACCCCTTATCCGTAGTTGAAGTAACCAGGGAAGCGGCATGAGAGTTATCATACTGGCGGCGGTGTTCCTGGCGTCCGCGTCCCCCGCGCTGGCCGCCAGTCAGTCCGTTTTTCTGACCGCTCCCGATGATCCGCGCGCGATCAGCGTGAAGGGCGTGGGCGACGGCCGGGCCGATGATACAGACGCCGTGCAGCACGCCATCGACGCCGCCCGCGACAAGACCGGTCACGGCGTGGTGTTCCTCCCATCTGGCCGCTACCGCCTGAGCCGCAGCATCCTGGTTCCGCCGGGCGTGCGCGTCTTCGGTGTCGGCGCTACTCGGCCTGTCTTCGTGCTCGGGCCAAGCACCCCCGGCTTTCAGAAGGGCGTGGGCACGATGATCGTGTTCACGGGCGGTGACCAATATAGCGTCGGCGAGGTTCCCGTGCCGGTTCCAACGGTGGTCGGCGCCAAGGAAGCGGTGCGCGACGCCAATTCCGGCACCTTCTATTCGGCGTTGAGCAATGTCGACATCGAGATCGGGGCCGGCAATCCAGCTGCGGCCGGGGTGCGGTTTCGCATGGCCCAGCACGCCTTTCTCAGCCACATGGACTTCCGTCTGGGCGCGGGCTTCGCGGGAGTCTACCAAGCCGGCAACATCATGGAAGACGTCCACTTTCATGGCGGCCGCTACGGGATCGTCACCGAAAAGACCTCGCCGGCCTGGCAGTTCACTCTCCTCGACTCGACCTTCGACGGGCAGAGCGACGCGGCGATCCGCGAGCACGAGGTGGACCTGACCCTGGTCAATGTGACCATCAGCGACACGCCCGTCGGGATCGAGGTCGATCGGGGCTACAGCGACTCTCTGTGGGGCAAGAACGTGCGCTTCGAGAACGTCTCGAAGGCCGCTGTGGTCATCTCCAACGAGGACACTGTCTTCACGCAGGTGGGTTTCGAAAACGCCGTGGCCTCGAATACGCCGGTCTTCGCCCGCTTCCGCGACAGTGGGAAAACGGTGGTCGGCAAAGGGCGCCATTATCGGGTGGCGTCCTTCACCTACGGGCTGACACTGCCGGGTCAGGGCCAGATGGGCGAATACAAGACCCAGGCGGAGATCAACGCGCTGCCGGCGTCGCCGGCGGTCATGGCGCCGGCCATTCGCCCGCTGCCGCCGGTCAGCGCGTGGACGAACGTCAAGACGCTGGGCGTCAAGGGAGACGGCGAGACCGACGACACCGCCGCGCTGCAGGCGGCGATCGACAGCCACCGCGTGCTCTATCTGCCGATCGGCTTCTACAAGATCACCGACACGCTGCGGCTTCGTCCCGACACGGTGATGCTTGGCCTGCATCCGGCCGTGACCCAACTGGTCTTGCCCGACAATAATCCCCGCCATGCTGGGGTCGGCGCGGTGGGTCCGATGATCGCGACACCGCGTAGCGGCGACAACATCCTCGCGGGGATCGGTCTGTTCACCGGCCGCATCAACCCCCGCGCCTCGGCGCTGCTCTGGCGGTCGGGCGCGACCTCGCAGGTCACGGACGTCAAGATCATGGGTGGCGGCGGCACGCCGACCATGGACGGCAAGCCGCTTGGCGCGGCCCAGGCCCGCAGCGGCGATCCGGTGGCCGACGTCCGCTGGGACGCGCAATATCCCAGCATCTGGGTGACCGACGGCGGCGGCGGGACCTTCGCCAATGTCTGGAGCCCCAACACCTTCGCCTCGGCCGGCTTCTACATCTCGGACACCGACACGCCCGGCCACATCTACGAGGTGTCGGTCGAGCACCATGTGCGCAACGAGTTCGTTCTCGACAATGTCCAGAACTGGGAATTCCTGGCTCCACAGACGGAGCAGGAGGTCGGCGACGGGCCGGACACGGTGTCGCTGGAAATCCGCAACTCGCGCAATATCCTGTTCGCCAACTATCACGGCTACCGGGTGACTCGGTCTTACCACCCCGCCAAGACGGCGGTGAAGCTGTTCAACTCGTCCGATATCCGCTTTCGGAATGTTCATATCAATGCCGAGAGCGGCATCGCCCTGTGCGGAGCCAGTGGCTGCGGCACGTATCTGCGGGCCAGCAAGTATCCGTTCGAGAACGCCTTGATCGACGAGACCCAGCAGGTCGAGACGCGTGAGCGCGAGTTCGCCGTACTCGACATTCCGGCCAAGCCGCAGCCCACCGCAGCGGCTTCTCCGCCCATGAAGATCAAGACCTTGGCGAGCGGTTTCTGGTCGATCTCGGGCGCCACCGTGGGCGCGGACGGCACGCTCTACTTCGTCGAGAAACGTTTCCAGCGGATCTACCGCTGGACTACGGCGCGGGGGCTCGAGGTGGTCCGCGACCATTCGCTCGACCCCGTGAACCTGGCGATCGATCGTTCGGGCAAGCTGCTAGTGCTGTCCTCGTTCGGTCCGGAGGGCACGGTCTATTCGATAGATCCGGATGGTCCCAAGGACGCGTTGACGACCATAGCGGCGACCCCGGCGGCGGCGCGTCCGACCGCCACAACGCTGTTGCCGGTCAACTGGTGGAACAACGGGGAGTTCAAGGACCAGTACGATTCCTCGACCGACCAATTCACCACTCTGGCCGAAATGTTCGCCCGCGACGCTGGCGCGCCGAAGCCCAAGGAATATGTCTCGCCCGATGGCAGCCTTGTCCTGCCGGCCTTCCGCGTGTGGGAGCAAGGTCCGTCGGACCATGTGGGCTGGCGCTGGTCCGACATCCTGCAGACCCACGGTCTCATAGGGGCCGCCCCCGGTGAGCGCGTGTTCGTCACCAATGAGTCCGAGGGCAAGACCTACAGCGGCAAGATCGGCCCCGGCGGCGCCCTGACCGACCTGAAGGTTTTCGCCAACCGGGGCGGGGAAAGCGTCGCGGTCGACGGTCAGGGACAGGTGTTTGTCGCCAACGGCCAGATCTTCAAATACGCGGCCGACGGCCAGTCCACGGGACGCATCGATCTGCCCGAGCGACCGCTGCAACTGATCTTTGGCGGACCAGACCGGCGCACCTTGTTCGTCCTGACCCACAACGCGCTCTACGCGGTGACGCCGTGAAACGCGCCCAGCGCACACCCAATTCGAGCAGTCGCAGCCGAGAGGCCGCGCGCCGATAAACGTCCACCCCCAACTGTCCCGGCCCTCGCGCCGGGACGTTTTTTTCGAGGTCCGCAATGCGAGGTTGGGTGACGACAGGAATGGCGGCGATGGCTCTGATCATAGCGGCCAGCGCTCCCGTGGCGCTGGCGGCGACCTCGGTGTCGGTCTTCGCGACCGCACCAGAAGATCCCCGCGCCGTGGTGGTCCGCGCCGTGGGCGATGGCCGCGCCGACGACAGCGCCGCGATCCAGGGCGCGATCGACGCCGCTGCGGCCAAGGAGGGCGGCGGGCTCGTTTTCCTCCCCTCGGGCCGTTACCGGATCAGCAAGACGATCTTCCTGTGGCCGGGCGTGCGGGTGTTCGGGGTCGGCGCCACCCGCCCGCTGATCCTGCTCGCGGACAAGGCGCCCGGGTTCCAGCGGGGGTTGGCCAACATGGTGATTTTCGCCGGGGCCAAGCCGGACCCGTCGCGTCGCGTCGCGTTCCCGCCGCCCGGGAGCGTGCCTTTCAACAAGGACATCGCCGACGCCAATTCGGGCACCTTCTATTCAGCGATGAGCAATATTGATTTCAAGATCGGCCGGGGCAATCCAGCGGCGACGGCGATCCGCTTCCACGCCGCCCAGCACGCCTATCTCAGCCACATGATGTTCGACATCGGGTCTGGCCTGGCGGGCCTGTACCAGGTCGGCAATGAAGCCGAGGACCTGCACTTTAAGGGCGGGCGTTACGGCATTCTGACGGAGAAGACCTCGCCGGCCTGGGGCTTCGTGCTGCTCGATTCCACCTTCGAGGGCCAACGCGACGCGGCGATCCGCGAGCATGAGGCTGGCCTGACCTTGGTCAATGTTGCCCTCCGCGACACGCCCGTGGGGATCGAGATCGATCGCGGCTATGGCGACTGGCTCTGGGGCAAGGACGTCCGGTTCGAGAACGTCTCGAAGGCGGCGATCGTCATTTCCAATGAAACCAGCGTCTACACCCAGGTCGGCTTCGAGAACGCGACAGCCGTCAACACCCCAATGTTTGTTCGCTTCCGCGACAGTGGCAAGACGGCGCCCGGCCTGGGAGCCGCCTATAGGGTGACGTCCTTCAGCCATGGCCTGATCCTGCCTGGCCTAGGCCAAATGGGCGTCACCAAGACGCTGATGAAGGCGGAGGCTGTCGCGACCTCGCCTGAATCGCGCGCGCCGGCGATCCGTGCTCTTCCGCCCATGTCGGAATGGACCGATGTCCGCGCGCTGGGCGCCAAGGGCGACAACGCGACCGACGACACCGCCGTCCTCCAGCATGCCATCAACAGCCATAGGGTCCTGTATTTCCCGACGGGCTTCTACGTCGTCACCGACACCCTGCGGCTGCGACCGGACTCGGTGCTGATCGGCCTTCACCCAAGTCTCACCCAGATCGTCCTGCCCGATCACACGCCGGGCTATCAGGGTGTCGGCGCGCCCAAGGCCCTGATTCTGTCTGCGGCGGCGGGCGACAACATCGTCTCGGGGTTGGGGCTCAACACTGGCGGAGTGAATCCACGCGCCACGGCCCTGCTCTGGACCTCGGGCGAACGCTCGATGGTCAATGACGTCAAGTTCCAGGGCGGGCACGGCACCAACCTGTATGACGGGACGCGGCTCAACCCCTACAACGCCAACGCCACGGCCGACGCCGACCCCGCCAAGCGCTGGGCGGGCCAGTATCCCAGCCTGTGGGTGACAGATGGCGGCGGCGGCACGTTCGCCAATCTCTGGAGCCCCAGCACCTATGCCTCTTCGGGCATCTACGTCTCCGACACCCAGACGCCCGGCCATGTCTACCAGGCCTCGGTCGAACATCACGTGCGCACGGAGATCAGCTTGAACCGTGTCGCCCACTGGGAGTTGCTCGCGCCGCAAACCGAGGAGGAGGCAGGCGAGGGCGAGGACACCGTCTCGTTGGAAATCCGCGACTCCCACGACATTCTCGTCGCCAATTACCACGCCTACCGCGTCACCCGGACCCGCCGACCCGCTTCGGCGGCGGCTCGTATCTACAATTCCCATGACATTCGCTTCCGCAATGTCGCGGTCAACGCCGAAAGCGGAGTGGGACTGTGTGACGAGAACGGCTGCGCCACCTTCCTACGCCTGAGCAAGTATCCCTACGAGAACGCAATCCAAGACGTCACCAGCGGCCTGGAGGTGCGCGAGCGCCAGTTCGCGGTGCTTGACCTGCCGGTCGTCCCGCCGCCCGTCGCGCCCTCTGTCTTCCCCACTGGCGCCCGCCTGGAGAAGCTGGCCGACGGCTTCTATTCGGCGGGCGGCGGGGCGGTTGATGCGGCCGGGACCCTCTATTTCACCGACCGCCGTCACCAACGCATCTACAGTTGGTCGGATGCGCGCAAGCTGTCGATCGTGCGAGACAACGCCCTGGATCCCGTCAGCCTGGCGATCGACGGGACTGGAAACCTGCTGGTGCTGTCGTCGGACGGCCGCGACGGGACCGTCTACAGCTTCAAGCCTGGCAGCCCCGACACGGAGGTCACGGTCATCGCGCCGACCTCGGTGGTTGACCATCCGGGCGCGGCGGCCGTGCTGCCAGTCAACTGGTGGAACAACGGCGAGTTTCAGGACCAGCTCGACGTCAAGACCGACCAGTTCACCACCCTGGCGGAGATGTTCGCCCGTGACATGGCGCTGCCGAAGTCCAAGGAATATGTTTCGCCCGACGGCAGCCTGGCCTTGCCGGCCTATCGCGTCTTCCAGATGGGCCCACCAGACTTCCGGGGGCTGCGCTTCTCCGATGCGCTCGACACCTACGGGTTCACGACGGCCAAGCCTGGCCAGCGGGTGTTCCTGACCAACAGTTCCGAGAACAAGACCTACAGTGGCTTGGTTGGAACACATGGCGCGATCACCGATCTGAAGCCTTTCGCCAACCGCGGCGGCGAGAGTGTCGCGATGGACGGGGAGGGGCGCGTCTATGTCGCCAACGGCCAGGTGTTCGTCCATGCCCCGGACGGTCGGGAGCTGGGGCGCGTGGACATCCCTGAACGACCACTGCAACTGCTGTTCGGAGGCCCCGACAAGCAGACGCTGTTTGTTCTGACCCACCACGCGCTCTACGCGATCCGGCGTCCATAGATCCAGGGTTTGCGGCCGCCTGGAGTCCGGGGGCAGGCCTTTGGCGCGCCCTCGAGGCTGGCGGCTGGCGCGCCGGATCGGCCGACCTACGACCATGGTCGTAATGGTGAGCGCCCCGCTTGTCTGACAGCTTCCTGCTTAGGCCATCGCAGATGGACTCAACGAAAAACGGGAGGCTGCAGGGATGAGTGCTTTAGGTCGGAAACGAGGGGGATCACCCTTCCTGAACGTGTTGCTCGCGA
>JACMOF010000538.1 GCA_014378155.1 Caulobacter sp.
CGCCATTAACGTGCTCAAGTCCATTAGTCGGACCATGCCCGGTTGCCAGACCCAGGAAGAGCGCGAGGTCGTCAAGATGGCCCGCCAAACCATGTCGGCCTACGCCAACATGGAAGAGCTGATCCGCATCGGCGCCTATCGGGCCGGGGCCGACCCGGTCATCGACCGCGCCATCCGCCTGAACCCCGCCGTGGAAGCCTTCCTGGGCCAGGACAAGGACGAGGCCACCAGCCTCGACGACAGCTTCGGCTATCTCGCCCATATCCTGCAAAGTGACGCCGCCTGATGACCAAGTGGGCCGACTCCCTGATCCGCATCTCGAACCACGAGGTGGAGACGCTTCAGAAGCGGCTGTCCGAGATCGTCGATCGTCGCCAGACCGCCGAGATGCGGGTCGCGTCGCTCGACGCCGAGGCCGAGGCCGAGGCCCTGGGCGCCCAGGGCGACATCCAGGCCGGGTGGTACATGATCGGCTTTCGCCAGGGGTTCAAGATCCGCCGCGACCAGGCCCTGCTGGAGATCGACCAGACCCTGATCGAGGAAACCGGCGCGCGCGACGCCCTGGCCATGGCCTTCGAGAACCTCAAGAAATACGAACACGTCGCCGAGGCCGCCAAGCTCGCCAAGGCCAAGCTGGTCGGCAAGCTGGAGAGCGCCGCCCTCGACGAGTTGGGCCTGCGCAGGATCGCCGCCGGTGGGCGGTAGCGCTGACAGCCTCTATTCGCCGCGCCCGGAGCCGGGGACAGGCACATGTGCCTGTCCCGGTCCGTCGCGCTTGCACCGCCTAGACCGCCGCGCAGTGCTGACAGGCGCCCTGGCCCTGTCCGCCTGCGGCCCCGGCGCCAAGAGCCAGACCGTCCCCGCGGACCTGCCGCCGCTGAAGACTATGGCGCCCTTCCGGATCGGAACCTGCGTCCAGGCCCTGCATCTGGACGACCCGGCGCTCGTCGGGCTGGTGGCCCGCCAGGTCAGCCAACTGACCCCAGAGTGGGAAATGAAGATGGAGTACATCGTCCAGCCGGACGGCTCTTTCCGCTTCGACGCCCCCGACCGCATCGCCGCTTTCGCCCGCGCCCACGGCATGGGCCTGCTGGGCCACACCCTGGTCTGGTACGCCCAGGCCCCGCCGGCCTTCCAGGCGCTGGACGAGAGCCGCATCAAGTTCGTCGACGCCTATCGCAACTACATCCTGGCCGTCGCCGGTCGTTATCGCGGCCAAGTGGTCGGCTGGGACGTGGTCAACGAGGCCGTCGCCGAGGACGGTAACGGCTGGCGCGACAGCCTGTGGTCCCAGAAGCTGGGAGCCTTCGAACACATCGCCCTGGCCTATCGCACCGCCCGCGAGGCAGACCCGCAGGCCGTGTTGCTGCTCAATGACTACAATCTTGAATACAATCCGCGAAAGCGCGCGACCTTCCTGAAGCTGGCCGAACGGCTGCTGTCCTCCGGCGCGCCGCTGACCGGCCTGGGAACCCAGATGCATGTCGCCGCCGATATCGAGCCCAGCAAGATTCGCGAGATGATGCGCGACCTGGCCAGCCTGGGCCTGCCGATCCACGTCTCCGAACTCGACATCTCGCTAAGCGAGGCCGAGAACAAGCTGCTGTCGCGATCGGATTTGCAACGTCGCCAGGCGGCGGTCTATGGCGAGACCGCGCAGGCCTTCATGGCCCTGCCCGAGCGCCAACGCTTCGCCTTCACCCTAT
Organism: Caulobacter sp.; assembly: GCA_014378155.1. Classification (GTDB taxonomy): domain Bacteria; phylum Pseudomonadota; class Alphaproteobacteria; order Caulobacterales; family Caulobacteraceae; genus Caulobacter. Next base: position 1,707 of record JACMOF010000538.1, read on the forward strand.
GGGGCCTGCGCGACCGGGACTCGTGGCTGCGCAAGGCCCACCCCACCGACGCCCCCGCGCCGTTCGACGACGCTGGACGGCCCAAACTCGGCGCCGCGGCTCTGGTCGAGGCGTTCCGGGGCTAGAGCATTTCCCGACCTGACTGCGTCAGGCCGTGAGCTCTAATCTTCTGTTTTGACGCATTTTTCTTCCCGCGAACCGGAACCACTTCGCTCGAAAAATGCTCTAGCCGGCGATCATCTCGGGATCGTTCCGGCGCAGCCAGGCGGAGGCATAGCTGCACATTGGCACGATCTTCATGCCCTCGGCCCGGGCAGTCTTGGTCACCTCGCCCATCAGGCGTCCGGCCGCGCCGGTGCCGCGCAGGGCGGGGTCGGCCTCGACATGGGCGATCACCAGGCGAAGGCCGCTGCGCTGGTAGTCGGCGAAGGCGATCAGGCCATCGACCTCCAGTTCGTAGCGGCTCTTGGCGGGGTTATGGCTGAAGGCGTCGGTCATCAGGGGTGAACGCGGATCATGGGAAGAGGATGCGGGGTGCGGTTGGGGACAC
>JACMOF010000539.1 GCA_014378155.1 Caulobacter sp.
AATGACTGTGCTTTATTCGGTGAGAGTGTAACCTCTCACCCTCCCATGGCTCCGCCATGGGCCCCTCCCTCTCTCCAAGAGAGAGGGTGTTCCAGGCGCAACCCAACGTCAGCTCAGGGGTCGAAAGTCGCCTTTGCCCCCCTACTCCACATAATCCAGCGGCAGCGCCGTCGCGTCCTTGATCGTCTCCAGCACGAAGGACGACCGGATGTCCTTGACCGCCGGCATCTTCAGCAGGCGCTTCATGGTGAACTCGGCATAGGCGTCGAGGTTGGGCGCCACCACCCGCAGCAGGTAGTCGTAGCCGCCGGTCATGGCGTGGCAGCCCACCACCATCGGCTCTCGGCGCACGGCCTCGGCGAAGGCCTCGGCGGCGGTTTCGCTGTGGCGATCGACCTGGACCTCGACATAGGCCAGCAGGTCGAGCCGCGCCTTGCGGCGGTCTAGGAGGGCTACGTAGCCGGCGATCAAGCCCGAGGCCTCCAGTTGCTTGACCCGCCGCAGGCAGGGGCTGGGCGACAGGCCGACCCGTTCGGCCAACTCGACATTGGTGACCGAGCTGTCCTGCTGGAGGATCTCCAGGATCTTGCGATCGGCGCGGGTGAGCTTCATCGTGACCGGATCCGTCGGCGGTTTGGCAGATTGTGGCAGGCTAGCGTGCTTTGCCCGCCTTGCGCACCCCTCGCCCGTCGCGCTGGAGCTTAAAGCCAAGCCGTGCGTTTGGATCTGGAGGCCATCGCCTTGACCCCCCAAGCGCCAATCCGAGCCTTGGACACCGCGAGGATGGAAAAACACATCCCGCCGCCACGGAGAACACCCCCATGCGTCTTGCTCTCATCCTCACGACCTCGCTCGCCGCCCTGTCGTTGATGGCCTGCTCGCAGAAGACCGAGGACCACACCGCCGCCGCCGCCGACCAGGCCGGCAAGGCCACCGCCTCGGCCGCCCAGGACACCGCCAACAACGCCAGCACGGCCGCCGCCAACACCGCCGCCGCCACCCACAAGGCCGCTGACAGCACCGCCGCAGCCGCCGACCATGCCGCCGACAACGCTTCCGACGCCGTGGGCGCGGCGGAGCGCAAGACCAACGCCGCCGCCGACGCGGCCGCCAAGACCCACTAAATCGGCAAATGGGGCCAGGCGCATGCGCCTGTCCCCATCAGCATCCGTGACCCAAAGCAAAACCCCCGGAGCTCGCGCCCCGGGGGTTTCGTTTTACGCTTACTGTTACGCTTACTTTCGTGGGCCTAGAGCATTTCCCGACCTGACTGCGTCAGGCCGTGAGCTCTAATCTTTTGTTTTGACGCATTTTTCTTCACGCGAACCGGAACCACTTCGCTCGAAAAATGCTCTAGTTGGCCAATCGGCGCAGGAACGACGGGATCTCCAGATCCTCGCCCGCTTCCGCTTGCGGCTGGTCGAGAGGCTGCAGGGCGGGTCGGGCCGAGCCGGTCGCGCGCGGCGCCGGGGCGGCCGGGGGTTCGTAACGCTGCTGGCGACCACCGCCAAACAGGCTCATCCAGCCGCTCGATTTTTGAGCCCGGCGGTCGTCATAGGTTTCGCTGTAGAGCGGCTCGTCGCCGGCCTCGGCGACCATCGGGTCGACGATGCGGGTGACGCGCGGGGCCGGGGCGGCGACGCGGGGCTCTTCCATCACCGGCTCTTCGAAGCGCAGGTCTTTCTGGGCCTCGACGATCGGCGCGGGCTCTTCATAGGCCGGTTCCGGCGCGTAGGACGCGGTCTGGGCGGCGGCCTGACGCTCCATCGGGCGCGGCTCGTAGCGCATGCCTGGGCGGGTGGATTCGGCGGTCGCGGGGGCCGGAGCGGACTGACGCGCGGTCTCCACCACCAACGGCGGGGCCGTGATGTTGCGCGAGACCGGCTTGGGCTCGATTTGGGCGATGGAGGCGCCGTCCATGCCGGTGGCGACCACCGACACGCGGATCACGCCGTCCAGCGACGGGTCGAAGGCGGCGCCGAAGATGATGTTGGCTTCCGGGTCGACCTGATCCGAGATCGCGTTCGCCGCTTCATCGACTTCCAGCAGGGTCATGTCCATGCCGCCGGTCACGTTGACCAGAACGGCCTTGGCGCCCTTCAGCGAAACCTCGTCCAGCAGCGGGTTGGCGATGGCGTTCTGGGCGGCCATCAGGGCGCGGTCTTCGCCGGTGCCCTCACCGGTGCCCATCATCGCCTTGCCCATCTCGGTCATCACCGTGCGGACGTCGGCGAAGTCGAGATTGATCAGGCCCGGCAGCACCATCAGGTCGGTGATCGAACGAACGCCCGAATGCAGCACCTGGTCGGCCATGCCGAAGGCTTCGGCGAAGGTGGTGCGCTCGTTGGCGACCCGGAACAGGTTCTGGTTCGGAATGACGATCAGGGTGTCGACATAGCGTTGCAGCTCACCGATGCCGGCGTCTGCCAGACGCATGCGGTGACGCCCTTCGAAGTGGAAGGGCTTGGTGACCACGCCCACCGTGAGGATGCCGCGTTCGCGGGCGCACTTGGC
>JACMOF010000540.1 GCA_014378155.1 Caulobacter sp.
CCTGGCCCTGGCCAGGAGCTTGGGCGAGACGGAGGACGCGTCCGCCAAGGTGGGCTGAGGCCTGGGCGCCTTTGCGCGCCGGGGCCGCGAGGCTGGTTCCGCTCATGCGGGCGAGTGCGAGGTCAGACGGGCTAGAGCATTTTTCGAGCGAAGTGGTTTCGGTTCGCGTGAAGAAAAATGCGTCAAAACAAAATATTAGAGCTCACGGCCTGACGCAGTCAGGTCGGGAAATGCTCTAGCAAGCGGTTCGAGCACTAAAGTCGGGTTCGGGATTTCCGAGGATGCAACCTTGGGCACGCGGCGATGAGCCGCGCTCCAAGCCACCTGAAACGGCGCGAAGATCGGATAGCACCGATCGTCGAGATTGCTTCGCCGAGGCCGCGCGCTAGGATCGCGCCTCGTTCCACGGAGGCCGCCATGACCGACGAAATCGTCTTCTACACCAACCCAATGTCGCGTGGCCGGGTCATCCGCTGGATGCTCGAGGAAGTCGGCGCGCCCTATCGCACCGAGGTGCTCGACTATGCCTCGTCAATGAAAGCCCCCGCCTATCTGGCCATCAACCCGATGGGCAAGGTGCCGGCCATCACCCATCGCGGCGTCACGATCACCGAGGGCGCGGCGATCTGCGCCTACCTGGCCGACGCCTTCCCTGAGAAGGGCCTGGCCCCACCCGTGAGTTCGCCCGAGCGCGGGACCTATTATCGCTGGCTGATGTTCGCCTGTGGGCCCGTGGAGTCCGCAGTCACCAACAAGTCGCTCGGCTTCGGGGTTCCCGCTGATCGCAAGCCCATGGCGGGCTATGGCTGCCTGGAAGACACGCTCGACGCTCTGGAGACGGCGGTCACCGGCAAGACCTACATCGCCGGCGACAGGTTCTCGGCGGCCGACGTCTATGTCGGTTCGCAGATCGGCTGGGGCATGATGTTCGGCTCGATCGAGAAGCGCCCGGCGTTCGAGGCCTATTGGGCCGGGATCAGCGCCCGGCCGGCCGCCAAGCGCGCCGCCGAGATCGACGACGCCCTGATCGCGGCGGCTCAGGCGGCCTCCTGAAACCCGCTCCCGGAGGAGATCTGGTGATATGATCTCGCCCAGGACCTGGATCACCGCGCGCTGGTTCTGGGCGCGGCCGCCGGGAGTGTCGTTCGGGGCCGGCGGGTCTTCCTCGCCGTACGAGATGCTGCGGCTCGCTAGAGCATTTCCCGACCTGACTGCGTCAGGCCGTGAGCTCTAATCTTTTGTTTTGACGCATTTTTCTTCACGCAAAGCGGAACCACTTCGCGCGAAAAATGCTTCAGCGGGGCGGACGATGATCACGTCCGCCCCGCTGAAGCCTCGCAAGCCTACTGCAGGGTCGCCTTGCCGATCGCCAGGCCACCGTCGCCGGTCCCTACGGCGATCACGCCGCCATCTTCCAGTTCGCCGGCCAGCAGCCGCTTGGCGATTGGGTCGATCAGGTCTTTCTGGATCACCCGCTTGAGCGGGCGCGCGCCATAGACCGGATCATAGCCCTTGTCAGCCAGCCACTGCAGGGCGCCGGCATCCAGCGACAGCGTCATGCGGCGCTCGGCCAGCATCTTGTCGACCCGTTGCAGCTGGATGCGGACGATGTCGCCCATGTTGGCGCGGGAGAGCCGCTTGAACAGGATGATCTCGTCGATCCGGTTGAGGAACTCGGGACGGAAGTGGCCGCGCACCGTGTTCATCACCAGAGGCCGCACCTCTTCCACGTCCGAACCGTCTTCCTGACCGGCCAGATATTCCGAGCCAAGGTTGGAGGTCATGATGATCAGGGTGTTCCTGAAATCGACCGTCCGACCCTGGCCGTCCGTGAGCCGGCCGACATCCAGCACCTGAAGCAGCACGTTGAAAACGCCCGGGTGAGCCTTCTCGATCTCGTCGAACAGCAGCACCTGATAGGGCCGCCGGCGCACGGCCTCGGTCAGGGCCCCGCCCTCGTCATAACCGACATAGCCGGGGGGCGCGCCGATCATCCGGCTGACCGAGTGCTTCTCCATGTATTCGCTCATGTCCATGCGGGTGATCGCATGCTCATCGGCGAACATGAACTCGGCCAGGGCCTTGGTCAGCTCGGTCTTGCCCACGCCCGTCGGACCCAGGAACAGGAACGAGCCGATCGGCTTGGACGGGTCGTGCAGGCCCGCGCGAGCGCGGCGCACGGCGTCGGACACCGCCTCCAGCGCCTCGTCCTGGCCGACGACGCGGCCGCGCAGGGCGTCCTCCATCTTCAGCAGCTTCTCGCGCTCGCCTTCCAGCATCTTCTCGACCGGCACCCCGGTCCAGCGGCTGACCACGGCGGCGATCTGCTCGGCGTCGACGACCTCGGGGGTCAGGGCCTTCTGGGTCCCGCCCTCGCCGCTCTCGGCTTCCGCCAGACGGCGCTCCAGGGCGGGGATCTCGCCATATTGGATCTGGCCGGCCCGCGCGAAGTCGCCGGCCCGCTGAGCGGAGGCGAGATCGGCGCGCAGGCGGTCCAGGGCCTCGCGGGCCTGGGCGGCGCCGCCGACCTTGTCCTTCTCGGCCTTCCAGCGGGCGGTCATCTCGTCGGAGCGGAACTGCAGGTCATCGACTTCGACTTCAAGGTTTTCCAGGCGCTGCCTGGAGGCCGCGTCAGTTTCCTTGCTCAGCGCCTCGCGCTCGATCTTCAGCTGCACCAGGCGGCGGTCGATCTCGTCCAGTTCCTCGGGCTTGGAGTCGATCGCCATCCGCACCCGGCTAGCGGCCTCGTCCATCAGGTCGATGGCCTTGTCCGGCAGGAAGCGGTCGGCGATGTAGCGGTTGCTCAGGGTGGCGGCGGCGACCAGGGCGGAGTCCGAGATCCGCACGCCGTGGTGCACCTCGTACTTTTCCTTCAGCCCGCGCAGGATCGAGACGGTGTCCTCCACCGTGGGCTCGCCGACGAACACCGGCTGAAACCGGCGCGCCAGGGCGGCGTCCTTCTCGACGTGCTTGCGGTACTCGTCCAGCGTGGTGGCGCCCACGCAGTGCAGCTCGCCGCGCGCCAGGGCGGGCTTCAGCAGGTTGGAGGCGTCCATGGCCCCCTCGCTCTTGCCGGCCCCAACCAGCGTGTGCATCTCGTCGATGAACAGGATGATCTGCCCATTGGCCTGCTTGGCCTCGTCGAGCACGCCTTTCAGTCGTTCCTCGAACTCGCCGCGATACTTTGCCCCGGCGATCAGCGAGCCCATGTCGAGCGACAGCAATTTGCGATCCTTCAGCCCGTCGGGCACGTCGCCATTGGCGATGCGCAGCGCCAGCCCCTCGGCGATCGCGGTCTTGCCGACCCCGGGCTCGCCGATCAGCACCGGATTGTTCTTGGTCCGCCGCG
>JACMOF010000541.1 GCA_014378155.1 Caulobacter sp.
GAACTGGCTGGGGCTCAGCACCTGGCATCTGGGCGACAACGGCGACGCCATGCGTTGGCTGGTGCTGGCCAGCATCGTGGCGCTGATCCCGCTGGCCTATCTGTCGCTGGTGCTCTTCGAACGGCCGGCGCGCGACTGGATTTCACGGCTGGGCCAAAAACGAACCCTCTCTCATAGAGAGAGGGAGGGACCCGCCGCGTAGCGGTGGGAGGGTGAGAGGTTACACCTTGGACGATTTCGCGCCGCGCCCGCAATGGGCGCTCGGACGGTCAGTTATGGGTAGGTTTCAGACGTGGCGGACAGCTAGATAGGCTTCTTGTTGGGCCGCCTCTTCATCTGTGTAGAAGTGATCGTCGAGCCCCTCGACAGGCACGTAATCGCCATAGTCAAGCTGTTCATTGTAGAGCTGCATCGCCTCGTACCATGACGACGCGCGGAGTTCAAAAACCCTGCGGGCGTGAGGTGTCAGGCCAGGGCGCAGCTGATCGCTGCGCTCACGGACCGGTCCGAATTCGCCGCCGTGTCCGCTTTCCCAATACTCGTGGAGTAGCTCAGGCATACGCGATGTTTGCGGCAGCTTCACGGAATCCGCAACGGGTCGAAAGCAGACCGGGCGCTATCCGTCATGCCCTGCCGGCACGCCGGCCAGCGGTGTAACCTCTCACCCTCCCATGGCTTCGCCATGGGCCCCTCCCTCTCTCAAAGAGAGAGGGTTCAAGAAAGACTGTCCACCCAGCCCGGCAGCTCCGCAATCGACCCCAACTCGCCGTACCGCGCATGGTCCTTTGGCGCCGTCGCCGCCTCGTGCGCCCAGACCAGCGGGTAGGGGATCAGCGCCGCCCAGGCGCCGGCCTCGAGGGCCGGGAGGATGTCGGACTTCACCGAATTGCCGGCCATCACCGCCTGCTCGGGTCCGGTCCCGTGGCGGGCGAACACCCGGCGATAGGTGTCGGCGTCCTTCTCCGAGACGATTTCAACGGCGGCGAACAGGTCGCCCAGACCGGAAGCCGCCAGCTTCTGCTCCTGATGTAGCAAATCGCCCTTGGTGATCAGCACCAGCCGGTAGCGTTCGGACAAAGCCCCCAGGGCCTTCTCCACGCCGGGCAGTGGCTCGACGGGTTCGCTGAGCATCTCGCGGCCGGCCGCCAGGATCTGGCGGATCACCCCGATGCTGACCTGGCTGTCGGTCAGGTCCATGGCCGTCTCGATCATCGACAGGGTGAAGCCCTTGGCCCCGTAGCCATAGAGCCGCAGGTTGCGCTGCTCGGTCTCGGCCAGGCTGGCGTCGATCTGGGCCTCATCGCCATAGGGCGCCAGCAGCTCGACGAACCGCTTGTGGGTCAGGCGGAAGAGGGTCTCGTTGTGCCAGAGGGTGTCGTCGGCGTCGACGCCGACAGTGGTGATGGGCATGGAAGCGCTCCGGATCGGAGGCGGGTGATACGATGGGTCCGGAGAGGAGGGAAGGGTCGGCGGCGTTCCTCCTAGAGCAAGCCGCGCAATATAGGGATCGCACGGCTTGCTCTAGACTTTTGTTTTCGCATCGCTTTTGCGGAAAACCGGTGGCCACTTTTCCACGCGATGCTCTAGGCCCAGGAGGGCGCAGCCGCCTGGGGCGACGGTGGTCGCAGGCTGGCGCAGGCGGGATGGGCCTTGTAGACGCGCTTCAGCGAGGCCGGGAAACGGTGCAGGGCCGACGCGGGCCGGATCGGCCGCGCCGACAATCCGCCGCCGCAATTGGGACAGACGCCGGAAAAGCGGCTCTCCACGCAGTCGATGCAGAAGGTGCATTCGAAGGTGCAGATCAGGGCCTGGTCGCTGCTGGGCGGCAGGTCGCGATCGCAGCACTCGCAATTGGGACGAAGTTCGAGCATGGTCGCCTCCTCCCTTGATCGCGTGCCTTGATGCGCGTTGACCCGCTCACCATAAGGGCCGACGGCGCGCGAACGCGAGAGAGCAAGTTCGCCGATCACGGGAATGTGGGAGCGCGCTCGCCGCGCCGTGATCGAAAGGGTTGACCCCCCCGTCATACCCCCCTAGACACGCCGCCGTTTGCGCGGCGGGTGGGGGTTATCTCCGACCCGCCTTTTTGCGACAATGATCGGCCCTTCGGGGCCAGCGTTCTGGAGGCGCTTTCCGAGATGTCCCAAGACCTTCTCCCCGGCGTCACCGGAATTTTGGCCCTGGCCGACGGCACGATCCTGCAAGGCCTCGGCTGCGGCGCGACGGGCGACGCGGTCGGCGAGGTGTGTTTCAACACCGCCATGACCGGCTACCAGGAAATCCTCACCGACCCCTCCTACATGGCCCAAATCGTCGCCTACACCTTTCCGCACATCGGCAATGTCGGGACCAATGTCGAGGACCTCGACCAGATGGCCGGCGGGGCCGAGACGGCGGCCCGCGGCGCGATCTGCCGCGTCGCCCCGACCCACCCGGCCAACTGGCGCGCC
>JACMOF010000542.1 GCA_014378155.1 Caulobacter sp.
CATTTTTCGAGCGAAGTGGTTCCGGTTCGCGTGAAGAAAAATGCCTCAAAACAAAAGATTAGAGCTCACGGCCTGACGCAGTCAGGTCGGGAAATGCTCTAGCTACGGATACGAGCAAGTGGGACCCCTCGATGACCTATGAGGCGCCGGACCAGCCGTCGATCAGCCCTGCCGCACGGGTGTCGCGACGCCTGGTCGTGGTTGGCGAAAGGATTTGGACCGACAGGCTTCCTGGCGCGGTCCTGAACGCATGGGGCGCCGCCGTCCTGCCGCATGCGGCGGACCGTCTGCTGGCAGAGGCCTGGATGGCGGCCTCGAAATGTCTCGCCGATCAACTGACGACCGACGATCGCTTCACCGCAGACCGCCTGGCCGAGGCGGTGCGTGCGGGCGCCATGCCCTATGCGGTGGTCGGCGACAGCCACAGCCGTATCCTGGTGCGGCGCGCCCGGCGGGGGCGCCGGTGGCTGCTGCCGATCCACCGGCTGCTGACCGGCGCTTCGGCGCGGGGGTTGAGTTCGACCGAGTCCCGGAGCGGGGCGGGCGAGCAGCTTGGTCGCGATATCGCGCCCCTGCTACGCGCCGCGCCGCGCATACTGCTGATGTTCGGCCAGGTTGATGTGGAGTTCGTGCATCCCTATCGCCGATTTCGGGCTGGCCGCACGGCCTTCGACCCGATCGAACTGGCCGCCTTCCTTGACGAAACGGTCGAACGTTATGTCGACGCCCTGGCCCGGCGTATCGTCGCGGCCGATCGAGAGCGTATCGACCTAGTCTCGATCCTGCCCCCTGCGCTAAGCGATTTGGCCTGGCGGCGCGGTTATCGCAACGCCCATATCGCCCAGCTGCACGGCGAGGCCGACGGGCGGATCGATCTGGCCGGCCTTGAGATTCCCGTCGCGGCGGCTCGCGTGACCGCCCACGCCGATTTCAACACCCGGCTGGCCGCCGCCGCTCCGGCGCTGGGTTTTGGCTATCTGGACCTGTTCGCGCCGCTGATGGCTGGGCCAATGGTGGATCCCGCCTTCCAGGGTCCGGCCGCTGGCCAAGATCACCATCTCGACTACCACGCCACGCGCGAGGTCGTGCTCGACCGGCTCTGGCCATGGCTGGGGCGCCAGGCCAAGGCCGGTTGATCCGCCGTGGAGGCGTGGGCTATGATTCCTGCGCCATCGGGTGGGGCCAATAGCGATGCGTTTTGACGTCCAGCCTTCCACGCCTTGGGTCGAGACCGATCAGGTCGAGGCCTATCTCGACGCGGTCGGGGCGAACCCGGCGCAGCGCCGCTTCATGACCGACCTGCATCGCGACGGCGTGGCGATCATCGACCTGGGTGCGGAGGGCCCGGCCCTGTGCGACCGGGTCGTCGCGGAAACCCAGACCTTCTTCACCCCTGGTGTCCGGCGGGCCCAGGACGCCTGGCGGCGATCGCCGGCGGTGAGGGTGCTGTCCAATCTGCCGGTGATCGAGTCGATGCTGGCCCTGGCCTATGGCCGCGAGCCCTTCGCGTTTCAGACCCTGAACTTCCTGGTTGGCAGCGAGCAGCACGCCCATGCCGACGCGGTGCACTTTCACAGCGAGCCACAACGCTTCATGTGCGGGGTGTGGTTCGCGCTGGAAGACGTCCAGGCCGACGCCGGGCCACTGTTCTACCACCTGGGCAGCCACAAGCGGCCGGTCTTCGGCATGCGCGAGGCCGGGGTCACGGATCGCGCCCCGGCGGCGGGTGACTACGAGACCTTCTACGTACCCGCCTTCGCGCGGGAACTGGAAAGCGCGCCGACCGTGGCTTTGCTGAAAAAGGGCCAGGCCCTGGTCTGGACGGCCAATGTGGCGCATGGCGGTACGGCGATCACCCGCGAGGGCGCGACCCGCCGCTCGCTGGTCACCCACTATTATTTCGAGAACTGCCTCTACTACACGCCGATGTACTCCTCGCCGGAGGAGGGGCGGTTTCATCTGCGCCTGCCCGCCAACCTCAAGACCGGCGGTTGGGTCTGGCCCCGGCGTGACGGCAAGCGGGCGCGGCTGAAGCTCAGGACCGTCGCCAGCGCCCTGAAGGAAGCCGTCCTGCGCGCCGTCCACGTCGCCTAGAGCCCTGCCGGGGTTCCTCCGCGCGGTGGGTCCTGCTAGCTAGCGGGTCAAGGATTCCTGGAGAGCCAACCGATGGCCGACGAATACGCATTCCCCAAGGGCGAGCTAATGGCGGGCAAGAAGGGCCTGGTCATGGGCGTGGCCAACCACAACTCCATCGCCTGGGGCATCGCCTCGCAGCTCGCCGCCCAGGGCGCCGAAATGATCTTCACCTATCAGGGCGAAGCCCTGGAGCGCCGCGTGCGGCCGCTGGCCGAGAGCATCGGCGTCACTACCCTAATCCCGGCCGACGTCACCGACGACGCCTCGATGGACGCGGCCTTCGCGGCGATCGAGGAGAAGTTCGGGACGATCGACTTCGTCGTCCACTCGGTGGCCTTCGCCAACAAGGACGAGCTGAAGGGCTCGTTCGTCGACAACACCACCCGCGAGGGTTTCCTGCTGGCCCTGAACATCTCGGCCTTCAGCTTCGTCGACGTCGCCAAGCGCGCGGCCAAGATCATGCCGAACGGCGGGTCGCTGATCACCATGACCTATCTGGGCTCTGAGCGGACCATCCCGAACTACAACACCATGGGCGTGGCCAAGGCCGCCCTGGAAGCGGCGACCCGCTATATTGCCCGCGACCTGGGCCCCAAGGGCATCCGCTGCAACGCCATCTCGGCCGGCGCCATGCGCACTCTGGCCCTGGCGGGCATTGCCGGCGGCCGCGGCATGATCGCCCAGGGCCGGGCGTTCAGCGCCATGAAGGAAGACACCTCGATGGAGGGCGTCGCCGGCGCGGCCCTGTGGCTGGTGTCAGATCTGGGTCGCTCCACCACAGGCGAGGTGGTTCACGTCGATGCGGGCTTCCACATGATGGGCATGCCCGACGAGGCCGAGGCCTAGGACAACGGGCCCTCGCCGGTCGGGCGGGGGCCTTTGCTTATCGAGCATAGGCCCGCATGAAGCGCCTCGCCGCCTCGGCTGCGAGGGCCGCGAACGCCTCGGTGGTGTTTTCGGACGGCAGGCCCAGCAGGCTGCGCAGCTGGTGGTGGCTCATGACCATGCCGCCAAAGAATTCGCCCGCCTGTTCAGGGTCAGGCACGTCCATCCTGCCCAGGCGGTTTTCCGCGTCCAGGAACGCCGCCAGCTGCCGACGGGTCTGGCGGGGGCCGGCCTCGAACACCTCGCGCGCCACGTCGGGCATTTCGACGGCGCCCTGGATCACCACGCGCATGATGGCGTAGCTCTTGCTGGTCGCCACCGTCTCCAGCATCGAACGAGCGAAGGCCTCCAGGGCCTCGCGCGGATTGTCGATGGCGCCGGGATCGCGTAGCGGGGCGGTGATCACCGCCACCCGCCGGGCCATAAGGGCGCGCACCAGCTCGGCCTTCGAGCCATAGTGGTTATAGACGGTCTGTTTGGAGACCCCCGCCAGCTTGGCGATGGCCTCCATCGGCGCGCCCAGGCCACGTTGACCGATCACCTCGACGGCGGCGTCGAGAATGGCCTCGGTCTTGGCGACGTCGATCTGTCCCGCAACTCTAGGCATTGGCGACTCTCGACATGTCAGTGCGCGTCCGAGGGCGGGGGTGGGGCGTTCTTGGCCGGCTTGGCCAGCAACGACACCACTGCGGCGATGAAACAACCATAGGCTAGCAAGGTGAAACTATCACCGAAGGCCAGCACCGTGGCCTGCTGCTGAAGCATGCCGCCAATCGCCTTGCGGGTTGCCCCATCCGGGTCGGAAACGCCAAGCTGCGCCATCCGCGCGGCCAGACCTTCCATCATGCTGGCCATCCGCGGGTTGCCCTGGCTGACCAGGTCCGACAGGCCCATGTAGTAGAGGGCCGTCTGGTTGGTGATCGCCGTGGCCAGCAGGGCCAGGCCTACGGCGCCGCCGGTGTTGCGCGCCAGGTTCACCAGGCCGGAGGCGTTCTTGACCATGTTCTGGGGCAGGGTGCTCATGGTCACCTGCTGGGTGGCGATCATGGCGATCATCACACCCACGCCGCGACAGGCCTGCACCCCGGCGAACTCCCAGAAGCCCCAGTCCTTGGTCACGCCATGGGCCATGTACATGCCGAAGCCAGCCAGCATGAAGCCGATGAACATCGGGATGCGCGGGTCCATCTCGCGCACCAGCCGCCCGGCGATAGGTCCGGTGGCGAACATCGACAGGCCCGAGACCACCATGGTCGTGCCGACCTCCGACGCCGAATAATGCCGCACCCGGCCCAGGAACTGCGGCAGCAGGAAGGTGCCGCCGAACAGGCTGGCCCCCGACACCGCCGTCATGGCCACGCCGATCGTGAAATTACGATTGGCGAACGCCCGCAGCTCGACGATCGGATTGCGATAGGTCAGCGACCGCCAGACGAAGGTCACGCCAGTGATGACGGCCACCACGGTCAAGGCCAGTATGCCGCTGTCCTCGAACCAGCCGTCCTTTGAGCCTTCCTCCAGAACAAACTGCATGCTCATCAGGAAGGCGGCCATCACCGCCAGGCCAAACCAGTCGAAGCCCTTGGACAGGCTGGGATCGCCCTTGTCGAACTGGCCCCAGCGCGCCACGCCGAACAGCACGATGACGCCGATCGGCGCATTGATGAAGAACAGCCAGCGCCAGGAGAGCCACTCGGTCAGGTGACCGCCCAGGGTCGGGCCGACGGTCGGCGCCAGGGTGACGATCAGGCCCATGATCACACTGGCGGTGATCCGCTTCTCGGGCGGGAAGGCGGTAAAGGCCACGGCGAACACGGTGGGGATCATCGCCCCGCCGATGAAGCCCTGCAGGGCCCGGGTCAGGATCATCATGTCGATCGACGAGCTAAGGCCCGTCAGCACGCTCATGACCATGAAGCCGGTGCACGAGATCAGATAGACTCGCTGGGTGCCCCACAGCCGCGACAGGTACCCCGACAGCGGGATCATCACGACCTCGGGGATCAGATAGGCGGTCTGGATCCAGCTGACCTGGTCGGCGCTGGCGCCCACCCCGGCCTGGATCTGCGGCAGCGAGGCCGCGACGATCTGGATGTCGAGGATGGCCATGAACTGGCCAATGACCATGGCCCCGAAGCCAAGCATCAGCTTGCCCCAATCCACCTCGGGGGCGGGTTTGGGAATGGGAGAGGCGGGAAGGGCGGCGTCGGCCATGTCTGGGTTCCGAACCCGGACGCGCTAGCGCGCCACGCCCTGCTGGGCCAGGCGCGGGGCCGGTTGGCCGGCCTCGGCGAAGGACGGGCCCGAACGGTCGCGCACGTCAACCTTGACGTCGACCGACAGACCAGGCCGCAGGGCCGAGCCCAGGATGGACTTCTCGACCACGATCTTCACCGGCAGGCGCTGGGTGATCTTGGTGAAATTGCCCACGGCGTTCTCGACCGGGATCAGGGCGAACTCCTGGCCGGTGGCCGGGGCGAAGCTGTCCAACTTGCCGTGGATCACCTGCTTGCCGAAGGCGTCGGCCTTGATCTCGACCGGCTGGCCGACCCGCAGGCGCGAGACCTGGGTCTCCTTGAAGTTGGCGACGATATAGCCTTGGCCGACCGGCACGATCGACATCAGGGCCACGCCGGGCTGAACAAGCTGGCCTGGCCGCACCGACCGGGCGCCGACCACGCCGGCCACGGGCGCGCGGACCACCGCGCGGCCCAGGTCGATGCGGGCGGAGGCGACGGCGGCGCGGGCGGGGGGCGCCTGGGCCACGGTCTGGGCGCGGGCCGAACCTAGCGACTGGGCCGAGCGGCGCTCGGCCTCCAGCGCCGCCTGGGCGCTCTGAACGGCTGCCCCGGCTTGGGCGGAGCTGGCCTGGGTGGTCTGGACCTTCTGGGTCGAGACCCAGCCCTGCTTGGCCAGCACGTTGTAGCGGTCAAGGTCGGCCTTGGCGCGGCTGGCGTCGGCCTGGGCGCTGGCCACGCCGGCGGCGCGCTGGGCGATCATCGCCTGTTCCAGGGCGGCCTTGTCATCGACGCCGGTGATGGCCGCTTCCAGTCCTTCGGCATTGGCGACGGCCTGATCGAGGCGGGCTTGCAGGGTGGCGGTGTCGATACGGGCCACGACCTGGCCGGCCTCGACCCGTTGGTTGTCGGCCACCAGCACCTCGGCCACGTAGCCCGAGACTTGCGGGCTCACCTGCACGGTGTCGGCCTGGACGAAGGCGTTGTCGGTGGTCTCGTAGCGCTGCTTGTCGACGAACCACAACCCGCCGCCGATGATCAGCGCCACGGCGGCGATCCCGCCGACGACCAGGGGAATAAGCTTCTTGTTCGACGCGGCGGCCATGGTCCAAATCCCGAAACAATCGGATGATCGAGGGTGGCGATATATCGAGCCACCGCCCTCAGCAAGGGATAAATGGACGCACCCGTCCAGAAATCAACCCCACGCTGATCGATGTTCACGGATCGCCAAGAGCGGGCCTTGGCCGCGATTTCCCGTAAAGGACGAATCACGACATATTTTCTGGGCGTCCGTGCAACCGCGCGGCGGGGGAACGCGTATTTTCAGTAGCGGATGGGTCACCCGCGCTAAAGGACGAGCCGATGAACGCCGACAACCCGCTCTCGATGTTTCGCCCGGTTCTCTGGCTCGCTGCGGCCGCCTTCGCCACCGGGTTTGGCGGTTATATGATGATGGCTCAGGCTGCGAACGGTGGATAAGCCGTCGCTCGTTTGATCTATTTAGCGCCGGTCGAACCGAAACCGCCGGCCCCGCGCGCCGTCTCGTCCAGGCTGGCCACCAGGCTCCACGAGGCCTGGGTCACTGGCGCGATCACCAGCTGGGCGATGCGGTCGCCGCGACGGATGGTGAATTCTTCTTCCCCCAGATTGATCAGGATCACCTTCACCTCGCCGCGATAATCGCTGTCGATGGTGCCGGGGGTGTTGAGACAGGTGACGCCCGACTTGGCGGCCAGGCCCGAGCGCGGCCGCACCTGGGCCTCGAAGCCGCCGGGAACGGCGAAGGCCAGGCCAGTCGGAGCCATGACCCGGGCGCCGGGCTTCAGCACGATCGGCGCGTCGTCCGCGACGGCCGCCCGCAGATCCATGCCGGCCGCACCGTTGGTTTCATAGGCTGGCAGGGGCAGGCCATGGGCGTGGGCCAGCTGGACGACGGGGATGCTCGGAACGATCATGAAAGGCTCTCGGCTATGCGTTGGGCGAGGTCGTGGGCCACGGCGTCCTTGGCCGCGCGGTCCCAGCGTTCGGTCTTGTCCTTGGAAATCAGCAGCACGGCGTTTTCGTCGCCGCCCATCACGCCAGGCTCGGTGACGTCATTGGCGATGATCCAGTCGCAGCCCTTGCGCGCTAGCTTGGCGCGGGCGTGCAGTTCGACATCGTTGGTCTCGGCCGCGAAGCCGATCACCAGCTTCGGGCGTCTCGGCCCGGAGGCGGACAGGGTGGCCAGGATGTCGGGGTTCTCGACAAAGGTCAGGGCCGGCGGGCCGCCCCTATCCTTCTTGAGCTTGGTCCCGAACACCTCGTCGATCCGCCAGTCGGCGACGGCGGCCACGAACACCCCGACCTCGGCGGGCAGGGCGGCCTGGCAGGCGGCCAGCATGTCACGGGCGGTCTCGACATCGACGCGATCGACGCCCATCGGCGTAGGCAGGGCGAC